>DASZAF010000009.1 GCA_035945435.1 Candidatus Saccharimonadales bacterium
GTGGACATATAGCTCTTCATCCCAAGGGAGTATGACCATGACCCTAAACTATGCTCCTGTGAGCATCACCGCTCCTTCACCTGTTCAACAGATCTCCTATTAGGTAGCTGTTTTTATGGGCGGCATGTCCAGATAAGCTCCCCTTGTGCGACATAGTACAATGGAGATATGGGCATGCTGCTTCTTGCACTGATCGTGATCTTCATCTTGGTCATGCTTGGGGAATCCCTGAGGCACGTTATCCCCTATCATCCTGAGATCAGCCGAAAGTTTATCCATATCACAGTTGCAGGATTTGCGGCCACTTGGCCGCTCTTTTTATCCCGGACGGACATCGTTCTTATTAGTATCTTCCTGTTTGCTGGCATCGTGGCCTCGCGCTATCTTGCCTTCTTCGAATCGATCCACAGTATCGGTCGCAAGACATGGGGCGAGCTCTTCTTTGCTATGAGCTTTGGTGTTGTCGCCCTGATGACCGGTGATGCATTGGTCTACGCTGCGGCTATCCTGCTGATGGGCGTGGCAGACGGGCTGGCCGGTATTATCGGCTCGGTCTATGGCAAAGATCAGACATACAAGGTCTTTAGCGGTACGAAAAGTGTTATTGGGACAACTACTTTCTGGGTACTGTCACTTATTATCGTAGCGTTCTGTATCGTCCTCAACGGCCAGCATGCCAGCTGGACAATCTTACTCTGGTTCCCATTTGCGGCCGCTCTGCTTGAAAACATCAGCATATCAGGGGCCGATAACCTGATTATTCCGATCTTCACGGCGATCATTCTTGGCGAGATAACTTCGATCCCCGCGAGCTATGGCGATCTGATCGGTAGCCTGCTCGTCATCGCGTTGGCGGCTGTTATTATTGCTCAGCTAACCCCGTCAAAGCGGTTTAACTATCAGCGCCGATTTCTGGCCTACGTCAACTTGCCTGTCAGACATATTCTCGCCCGACGTCGCTAGTTGATATATTTCTCCGGGACGTAATCAACGGCCTTAAGAGAGAGGAACGGGCCCTGCTGTTTCAGGAGTTCCGTCCCTTTGACAATATGGTAATCGATGCCCGGTATTCGCTTGAGCTTCTGGAGTTCATCGAGGCTACTTAACCAGCGATACTCATAGCCTTCGAGGCAGTGGACATCTTCGCTAGTCGCGTATACTGCGAAGTGAAGCCCGAGTGAACCTTCGTAGTAGTACGAGTCGATCAGGAGGAACTTGTCTTCTAGTTCGAGGCTGGTCTCTTCAAACACCTCACGCTTCAGGGCCCCAGCGATGGTCTCGTCAGGGTCAACTTTTCCGCCAGGAAAGCCCCAATGGCCTCCGAACTTCTTGGCCCCATCCCATCGTCTGATAACAAGAAATTTGTCGCCTCTATAGATAGTGCAGGTCACGACCGGGATGGGATGATTCATATGACCAGCCTACCATATCGCCTAGTGAGTGGGTATTTGATAAGCTGATGCGTATGACAGATAATACTCAATCTTCCAAACAGAAAGTACGCGTCGGCATCTTTTTTGGTGGCCAGTCGGCTGAGCATGAAGTCTCTCTTCAATCAGCCAAGAATGTCGTTGAAGCTCTTGACAAGGCCAAATTTGAACCAGTTCTGATCGGCATCGACAAACAAGGCCAGTGGCATCTTCAAGATTCATTCAAGCTCCTCGAGGAGGGGCGCACATTCGACCGCACCGCCCTCGAAACTAAGGGTTCTGATGGCGTTGTGACATTTCTGCCCGGTAGCCAGACAAGAGAGCTGGTTGACAGTGGCTCTGGTCGTCACGACAAACCTATCGATGTTGCCTTCCCGGTGCTTCACGGACCACGTGGCGAAGACGGGACGATTCAGGGCTTCTTTGAACTGGCTAATGTCCCCTACGTAGGGTCAGGTGTCCTCGGCTCGGCTGTCGGCATGGATAAGGATGTCATGAAGCGGCTGCTTCGTGATGCCAGCGTTCCCATTACTGACTTTGTGGCTCTCCATGATGTTGATCGCCATGAGATCGATCTAGATGGACTGATTGACAGATTCGGCCTGCCAATGTTCGTTAAACCTGCCAACATGGGTTCGTCGATTGGTGTTAGCAGGGCCACCGATAAAGCGACCCTCCAGAAAGCAATCGATGACGCGTTTCAGTTTGATCAGAAGATCCTTATTGAGAAAACTATCGAGGGTGACGAGATAGAGTGTTCGGTTCTCGGAAATGAGAAGCCGAGAGCTTCGACTGTCGGTCGGGTCATCCCGAAAGATAACTTTTATAGCTACGACGCCAAGTATCTCGATGACGAAGCAGCCAAACTGGAAATCCCGGCGAAGATACCCGAAGCAGTTGTCAAGAAAGCTCAGAAGACGGCTGTCGAAGCCTTCAAAGTCCTCGGCTGCGAAGGCATGGCTCGGGTCGACATGTTTGCCACCAAGGATGGCCAGATTCTGGTCAATGAGGTTAATACCATCCCCGGCTTTACGATGATCAGTATGTATCCAAAGCTATGGGAGGCTAGTGGCCTCTCTTACTCTGATCTAATAACCGAACTCATCAACTTAGCCATAGAACGCTTCAAGAAGCGTAACTCGCTGAAGAAGAGCCTGCATTAGTCAGCTTTTTACTGGTTTTAGTGATCTCAGAGAGTAGATCATAAAGAGCCCGAAGCCGATCTGGAAGAGAATCTGACTCTGTATCAGAAAGCCGTGAGCGGGGCGGACATAGATAGCTGCCGCGACACCTGAAGCGAAGACAAACAGAAGTAAACCAAAGGCCTGTGGCGTACGCAGCTGTCTGAGAGTCAGCCAGGCTATCAAGACGAGTTGCAGGCTAAAGAGGATTGAACCCAAGATTGTGTGCGCCCAATCGAACAGTGAACTGAAAGTATACGGTGTAGCTATGATACCGAGAGTCAGGAGGAGGAAGATGATGAAGGTGGCTCTCAGGATCTTCGGGGCACAGACCGATCTCTGGGAAACGGCTATAAGACTAAGGACAGAGCTGCCGAGCAGGGCCACGGCGTACGGCGCGAATGTTGAAGCGTAGATCCCGAAATAGCTGATACCACTATTAGCGGCGAGACTACGGGGCCGTACGGCGATACAGATTGCCAGCCCGATGTAGAAGCAGAGTTGAGCAAGGATAAAGTAAAAGACCGATCGATTTCGGTGCATACGGCTATTATATAACCTTTCGTCAGAACTGCTGCGGGTCAGGTACGTCGGTGCCAATCTGGTCGGCGACCCGTAGAAGTTCACGGAAGGTGTGAATACCGTGGGAGGCTTGCTCGATCAGGAGTGGATCGGCGTGGGCGTTGAGGCAACCGTTCGAAAGGATCTCAGCTAGTCTGCGGTAGTATGGGATGTCGTGCTCTAGAGTCAGAACCCTCAAGGACCTTTCGGGCAGAGAGTCCAAGGCCTCCCCTCCCCAGATACGGTAGATGAGATCCCTAATGGCGGTTTGAATTGTAGCGACAACGATCTCTCGTCGTGCATACTGGACGGTCAGCATATTGTGGGCACGAGGGCTCTTCAGTTCCTCGGCAGTCCAGTCGAGCGCGTCCTCAGCGCTCATCTGGCGGCGGAGCGTCCTCCGGTGTATCAGCTGAACTAGTTTAGTCCTAATCTGATCTTGATGCAGAGGCCACAGTTGGAAGGCGATGGCGCGGGCATAGAGATCGGGCGTGTACATGCTGCGGATGATCTGATCGGAGAGATCTTGACGCTCAAACACCTCCCTTATGCTCACTCCACGGCAGCGAGCCACGACGGTAGCTACGCAGTACGTGCTGATAAAATCGGCCACGTCTAGCTCGTCGATATCGACCGTACCGCGTCCGATCTCAATGTCGGCGAGCGCAGCGGCACTGTCGTCAATGCGGTCGATATAGCGGTCGCCGACGTCATAGCCAGCTTGGTGAACCTGCGCTTCCATCGTTTCGGGGGTCTGGGTAGTACATATCTGAGCCAGTATGACTTGAGCCTCACTTGCCTGACCTAGTGCCGATGGTAAGAAGCTGGTGACCTGTTCGGGAGTTGGGCGCGGGTCTATCTCCCAGAACGAGTCCTGTATCACTCCCATCGTTAAACGTTGTTCAGCTCGGTGAATCTCTTTCCAGACATCGAACGATCGGTACGCTGCCAGGGTGGCCAACTGCAATAACTCATCCCCGCTCGAGGGGATCATAAAAGGGTTCTCATGGCCACCCAGTCTCTCGCCTGGACCATCAGTGCTCATTTATATATTAAAACATGTTTCGGCAAGTCTCTCCTCGAAGACAACAAAAAAGCCTCTTTATTAGAGGCCTCTTTGATTCCCTGGTTATCTCTCAGGCAACGGGGGTGATATTGACGAGCGTCCAGGTAGTCTCTTCACCGTTGCAGCGCAGGCGATAGTTGGACTGGCCGTCGGTCATCTCGAAGATTCGGATGATGTCCTTGCCTCGTCGGATTAGGTACTGCAGCCCTTCACGGAACGTGTAGGTGTTGCCGTCGTATTCGATGCACTTTGGGAAGGTCTTAAGTTCCTTTTTGTTTTGAAAGTAAACTGCGGTGACGTTAACTTCTTGATTGATGGCGATCTGCTCTTTCATATTCAGTTTCTCCTACAACTTATCTGATGTATAAGTGCCAAATGAAACTAGTCCGATTTGACGCTTGGGACGAACGGATTTGTGGTGTAGGTGCTACCTGGATAAAGACCTGCTGCCCGTTCGACAAGCTATCTCGTAACCAGTTAACAGTTGATTGAATATGGAGACTACAGGGACGCTTAACAACTCGTGTCAGTGAGTATGTAACCTCTAGAACTTGAGATTGTTGGCCTGTATGTAGAAAGGTGACTCCACCAGTACACACATGACTGTATTTACTATATACCCGCCGGCCAGTCGTGTATATGTGAAGCTCATCATATTATTGTAATTTTGACTATACTATCTGTGTATAAGTCGGCTTGCAAGGTGTTTATCAGGCCCGATCTACCCTCAAAAATTGTCTACTCTTCAGCTTGGAAGCCGTTGTTACTTATACATTCGTCCGGCTACCACGGACGCTGCTGTTGTTGTGGCTGTGCCTGCTGTGGATTGGTGCTTGGAGGGGTCTGTGGGCTCGGGTTTTGTTGTTGGTTGTTTAGGGCGGTCGAGATATCTGTCTGGGCGGTGTTAACAAAGGTGTCTTTGTCTCGGATGATGGCTTGGGGTGGTAGCTGTTGTGAGCGGGTTGTTAATCCGTCGATGCGCTTAACGGCAGTGCCAATGGCCAAGAACTCTAAGAGGTTGGTACCGAGTTCGTAGACGTATGTCTTGATACCGAGAACATCGTCGGCCCCCACCTGCTGTGCCTGATCCATAATCCGCTTTAGGGACTGTTCACGGGCCCCATAGATCATCTGAGTCTCGGTGGTGATCTCGCCTCTGATCATGTTCTTGAGGGTTGCCCTAATCCCGCCGATGACGCCGAGAGAGTAGACTGATGTCCCGAGGACGAGCTGAATCGGCATGTAGCCCATATTGACGACGTTCCACATCTCCTCGGCTGTCAGGTCGCTGGTTACGACCCCGCCGATAGAGCGCTGACCAATACCGTACTGGGAGACGGCCTGGTGGTTAACGGCCGTACCTGTCATGACCATCTCTTGGACTTCTGGTGTCTCGAATGGCTGGATGGAAGTGCGGATACCGACGACAGAGTTTGCACCTGCTTCACGCGCCTCATTGGCAATGCGCTCGATCGCCCGCTGGCGGGTCGTGTTAAAGACGTTACTGTACTGGGTCACCTCACCCTTGGCGAGGGTTCTCAGTTCGCCGAAAAAGTTCCGGCCGATACCGATGGCGTAGGCTACGTTACCGAAAACAAAAGAGATAGGAGCGAAACCGGCGTCCATCATACAGTAGAGCTCCTGTCCGTCGGCTGACGATGTGAAGGCCCCATTAGTCACTTGGCCGTCGCTTCGATGAAGGGCTGAGCCGATCGATAGAAACTCGATATGCCTTCCCTGGAACAGAAGGTCGTTGGTGACTCCGGTAACACCGCAGCCTTGATACTGCGCGACCTCACTCTCGACTCGCCCAAAGGCTCGCTTACGTCCTTCCTGGATCATGCTGGTGATCGAGGTTAATTCACCACCTATGGCTGCCTTAAACTCGCTGTGAAGCCCACCAGTAATGCCCATCGAAAAGACACTATTGCCGACAATGATATTACCTGGCCGGTAGCCAAGGAGAGCGGCGCAGTACATCTCGTTACCTGAGAGTCCGGACAGAGCTGGTGGTCGACTGGCTGGCGTCGGTGCCTGAGTTGGGTCCTGGTACTGTTGATCGTCCATGATGTCCTCGCCCACCTTATCTTATTGCTTCTATTGTAACGTATTCTTTAAAACGAAACGAGGCAGCCGAGTATTACTAGGCTACATTATTGACGATATGTTTTGTTTATTATAGTTTAATACCAATGAGCAGAGAGCAAGTAGACGACCTTTTTCTGAAGACTAAAGATGCCGAAGAGCAAGCTATTGAGGGTGCCAGCAGACGAATCGGTATTACGGCGATATTAGGTGCGGCCTGCGCCTATCTTATGACCCAAGCTAGTTTTCTCAGTCACGAGCTTCAAGATAAGATCCCAAGCGGAGTCATCGAGATGGTCGGGGCAGGACTTGGTGGTCTGGCCGTTCTAACTGCGATTGGTGCAGGGCGTGAGACAATGCGAGCCATATCCCTCTCTCGCAGAGGGGCAGGTATTATGATGGTCATAGCCGACAGGATGTACGATGAAACAGATGGCACGGCTGCTCCTGATACTCGGCGTCGCAAGGTTACACAATCGTAGCATGAAGTTTGCTTAATTGAGGAGGAAGATGGAATGGGACGACGAGAAAGAGACGAAGATCCTGAAAGACTGCTTGCTCAATATGAGAGAGATTTTGGGAATCAGATGCTAAATAAAAGGTTTGGTTGGTTGGCCCTCAATGGTCTAGTGGCAATTGGCCTTGTCGGCTCTCGGGAAGATATTTACGGCCTGATAGGTAACGGTATTCCGCAACAGATCGGGCTATGGGCTGTTACAGCTGGCCTACTTGCTAATCTGGTCCGCATGGGTTTCAAGTCGCGCAGGGAGGCGATGGAGTCTGCGGTGAACTACTACACTGTTGAGGAACAGGGTCGTCAGCGTGGTCCAGAGGGTGAACCTGGCGACGGTATCCCCCGCGGCCCAGATCAACAGTAGACCAAGCGGTTAGGAGCCAGGGCTTTCTGTCGGCTTGATGTGGAGTTTTTCTTTGGCGTGAAAGCCAAGGACGAGCAGGAATAGCCCTCCCAGAAAGACGATAAAGATAGCCCGATCGATCACATTAGCGGCCACGATGTTGGCGCTCGTAATATGGTGCAGTTTCTCACTGAAGATAAGGAACGACTCACGGATACCGATAGCGCCAGGGGTCAGGGCGACAAAAAGGGCGAAGTTAGCAGCTCCCGTATATGTAATTGCCTGATGAAGGCTGATATGGCTATTAACACTGTGAAGCTCGCTGAAGTAGATGGCAACTTGGATGATGGCTTGGAGGACGGTAGCCAACCCTACGTATGAGAGAGTGCTCCAGTTGATTGCTACCTCGCCTTCCTTCATCTTGGAACGACTGTGGTAGATAAACAACACTAGGCAACTCAATCCGCCAATAGCAATTGTTGCCAGCAGAGTCTGCCACCACGGCCGGCTTCCCGTAAGAAGCATGAGCCCGCTCACAAGAGCGTAACAGGCGTAATAGATAAGTGTGGCAAAGATATAACTCCTAACACGAATCTTGTACTTCTGCTTCAAGTAGACGGCTCGTACAGCCGGACCACCCTGTCCCGGGATGAAGAAGTTAACCAGAGAGGAATACGCGTTCAATAGAAAGTTCTCACCCGTAGGCAGTCGCTTACCGCATACTCTGGCACTTGCCTGGAGGATGAGGGCAAGTGCGCTAAACCAAAGAACGTAGAGAAACAGTAGCCAGACCACAACAAGAGGTCGAGTATGTCTGAGTTTTGTTAGTAAGTAACTATGATGGTCTAGATAGTAAGCGAATACGGCAACCGTCAAGAGAGTGAGGACAACGCTGATAACGAGGCGAAGACGTTTATTCATAGCTTGATAGAATCTCGCATGCTCTTGTATTATAGCCTACAGCTAAGGAGGTGTGCGGTTCAGCGTTTCATCAGATACTACCGTATAATGATCTATGTCTGATATGAAAGAACAACTGAAACGCGTCAAGCCGATCCTGACCTCGCGACTCTTCTTCCGAATAACGCTGATATTCTTTATCTTCGAATCAGTCTGGATTGCCTTATCTGCCGTTTACCCCCAGGCATTTGATGAGAATTTCCATTTCGGTATTATTCAGATCTACTCACACTACTGGCTGCCATTTCTGAAACACCAGCCAACAGGGGCAGACGCCTATGGAGCTGTCCTCAGGGATCCTTCCTACTTCTTCCAGTATCTGATGAGCTTCCCCTATCGTATAATCGCATTCTTTGTTCATGGCCAGATGGGCCAAGTCATTCTGCTCAGGCTGATCGATGTAGGGTTCTTCGCTATGGGTATCGTCCTCTTCAGGCGGGTTCTTCTCTACGCCAAGACCTCGCTAGCGTTAACCAACCTCTGTATGCTTCTCTTTGTCCTGATCCCAATCGTTCCACAGCTGGCTGCCCACATTAATTACGATGATATGCTCTTCCCATTGGTCGGTTGGGCCTGTCTGCTAACCTTTCAGTGGATCGATGAGATTCGAGCTCGCAAGCCGTCTATCCGAACACTGCTGACGCTGGCAACTGTCTGTATCTTCGCCAGTATAGTTAAATACGCTTTCTTGCCTATCTTTGTTGGCATCATCCTCTTCACGGCCATTATTGTCTTCCAGACGTACCGCAAAGAAGTTTCAGGCCTGTTTAAGAGCTTATGGCAGAGCTGGAGAGTGCTCGCACTCTATATTAAGGCCGCCCTCATCACTCTCTTTGTCATCGGCGTTGGTCTCTTTGCTCAGAGAGATCTCTACAATCTATATAGATATCACGCTATTACCCCTGACTGCCAGGCAGTTCTGACTAT
Source organism: Candidatus Saccharimonadales bacterium (assembly GCA_035945435.1). Taxonomy (NCBI): domain Bacteria; phylum Candidatus Saccharimonadota; class Candidatus Saccharimonadia; order Saccharimonadales (SeqCode); species Saccharimonadales bacterium (SeqCode). The sequence goes on from DASZAF010000009.1 coordinate 9,068, forward strand.
TAAACAGTGCCACCAATACGGTCCGTGGGCCCGTAACTATGATACCCATCAGGATGTTCTCAAAAAGAAAGCCGAGGGCAAGATAAAGTATGACAATCCTATCAAGTATCTCGGCCTCTGGAGCTATTGGATGTGGTTTAGGTCATTCTTCGCCGTCAGTGGTCCGGCCAGCAACTACGCCAACTACCCACCCTTACCCCTGCCTGCCGCTACCGCAGCCCTGATTGGACTGAGCGGTATCTCTGCCGTCTTTGTATGGCGCCGACAGATACTCCACAGCAACCCGTACATTCTCTTCTTCTTTCTAGCTAGCGGAGTGTATATCGTCTCGCTACTCATCGATGGGTATGCCCAGTACCGCTATACAGACGAATTGGTTACTATGAACGGACGTTACCTGCTGCCAGTTCTTCTCTTTATGTGCGCCATTATAGGCAGGGCATTCAGCCTAGCCCTCCGCAAAAAACCGGCCTACTGGAAAGCTGCGATCGCTGTCATAGTAGTCCTGCTCTTCTTGCAAGGTGGTGGCTTCCTAACGTTTCTGACCCGCAGCGATGCAAGCTGGGATTGGGATAACCCCGTCGTCGTCAAAGTTAATAATGCTGCTCGGGCAGCAACCAAACCGGTTCTTTTTAAAGGCAGCAGGTATTACCCGGGTAAAGAGTGGGTTTTTAACTAAGACTTTTTGGCCTGCGCTGACTGTATTTTCTTCAGAAGCTCGAGGGCGTCTTCCTGAAGTTTTCGGTTGATACGTATGAGATCTGCGATGATTCCAAGTGTATAGGATATGAAAGCCGCCATTAGAACAACGCCTCCCGCGATAAGTGATTGCAAGTGGTGGCTACCATAGACTGAACCAGGCTTCTGAGTTAGCGATAGCCAGGCAAAATGAGCAAACGGTACTAGGCCGATGATGAGCAGTATCGTTCCCATAGTTATAAAGACTGTGTATGGCTTGTACATGATGAACGATCTGATGATGGTTGGGGCCGATCGTCGGATATGCTGCCACGATGACTTAAACTGACGCGAATCGCGAAGCTTCGGGTTGGTCTTTATAGGCATAATGACGATGGCTTGCTTCTTGCGTGAGGCCTGGATCGTTGTTTCGGTGGCCCAGCTGTATTCAGCAATTGGATTGAGATCAATCGCAGCTTGTTTTGAATATGCCCTAAAACCACTAATGGCATCGGGGACTTTTGAGCCAGCCGCTGCGTTAACGACCGCTGTCCCTACTCTCTCCAGAATCTTCTTCGTTGGTGAAAAGTGCTCGATTGTATGAGTCTGCCTATCTCCGATTACCACATCTGCTTTCCCGTCCAAGATAGGCTTAACGAGGTCCGGTATCCGCTCCTGAGGGTACTGGTTGTCCCCTTCTGTCAGCACAATAATATCCGCTCCAAGGGCCAGTGACTGCTTAATGCCGTCGGCGAATGAGATACTTAGCCCTTGATTTTTGGCATGCCGAAGAATGTGGTCGACGCCAAACTTTTTAGCGACCTCTAATGTCTTATCTGTCGATCCGTCGTCTATAAGGAGAGTTTCGATCTTATCGATTCCTTCAATCTTTTTAGGGAGTCCTTTAAGAACGAGCGGCAGTGTTTTTTCTTCGTTCAGACACGGGATCATTATGACTAACTTCACGATCGGTCTCCTCGTCACTTCGTCTATCTCCGTTAGTATACAGTATTAGACAACATATTCCTGAGTATAAGTTGATAGATGGTTGCGTTCTAGTGAGATCTATGGTGCTCGATTTTCTTCACTAAATAATCAGATCGTGCCTTTATGTGGGTATGGTATGTGTATTTTGGTCTTTACCTCTGGTAATTTGACAAAATTATGCTATAGTCAATAAAAAGAAGTCGTTGTCAATTCGGAAGCGACGACGGTGGGTGTTATTTAAAGCTGGCATATGGAAACTAAACGACTCCGGACCATCCTCTATGTAAGTGTCTGCATCGTCTTTCTGGCAGTTGCATCATTCGGCGTTCTCGACAGAGAACATATTAGGAACCAGCTCAACGACTGGAAGCTCCTACCACAACCCGAGAGGTTGACAGAACTCTACTTCAGCAACCCAAATAGCCTGCCGTCAACCTATAAAGCCAATCAGACACAGAACATTGCTTTTACAACTCATAACCTCGAGTATCACCGTGAAGATTATCACTATACGATCACTGAAACCGGGGCTGATCATAAAAGCTCAGTGCTAGGTTCAGGCGCTTTTGAGCTGGCTCAGAACCAATACGAGCATAAATCCCAGCCCGTGAGCCTTACCGATCTCGGGAGCCGGGTACAAGTGACGATCAGCCTGACTAATTTTAACGAGTCAGTTGATTACTTGCTAAACAGGAGCGGATCATGAGTCCGCAGAATCGTAAACTGGTCTCTGTTATTATCCCCTGTTACAACGAGGCTGGAAGCATCAAGAAGGTGGTCCGCGACTTTCATAAAAGCGAACTTACGAACGCCGCGTTCGATTTCGATATTATTGTTATAGACAACGCATCTACTGACGGTACGGCTGATAAAGCACGAGAGACTGACGCGAGAGTCATTAGCGAGCCCAAGAAAGGCAAAGGTAGGGCTATTAGAGCAGGGTTTAATAACATTCATCCCCGTGCAAGTTACGTCGTTATGATTGACGGTGATGACACATACCGTCCGGAAGAAGTCTTACGTTTACTTGAACCGCTGCACCATGGTTTCTGCGATGCAGTTGTTGGTTCGCGACTGAGTGGCAAGATCCATAATAATAGCATGACCTTTCTGAACAGATTTGGTAACTGGACTTTCACCCACATGGTTCGCTACTTCTATAGTGGGGCCAACGTAACAGATGTACTAAGTGGTTATTTTGCTTGGAAGCGAAAAACAATTGACGAACTTGTCCCACATCTTAAGGCCCCCCATTTTGCTATAGAGATGGAAATGATAACGAAGATGGCGAAGATGGGGTATGAGGTCTACTCGGTGCCGATCACCTATAACCAAAGACTGGGCGAAGCAAACCTTAGACCTTTTGGTGATGGTTTCCCGATCCTCATAATGTTTTTGAAGAACTTGCATTGGAAACATCGCGTTAATACGGAAGATGGGTTGGTAGAGGAAGAAGTGTGAAGATAGTATTTGTTTCCGACACCATCTACCCACATATGCATGGCGGCAAAGAAAAACGCCTTTATGAGCTAAGCACGCGTCTAGCGAAGCATGGGCACGACATCCATATCTACACGATGCATTGGTGGGATGATGCCGCGAAGACTCACCACGAAAGTGGTGTTACCTTACATGCTATTTGCAAGAAGTACGAGATGTACAACGGCGACAGGCGCTCAATCAAAGAGGGTATTATGTTTGGTCTTGCTTGCTTCAAATTGTTTGGGGTTAAATTTGATGTACTCGATGTCGACCACATGCCCTTTTTCCCTATACTGACCGCATGGGTTGTCTGTACGGTGAGGCATAAAAGGTTTTACGGAACATGGCATGAAGCACTTACTCGTAAAGAGTGGGTCGACTACATGGGTGTTGGGGGAAATATAGCAGCGATCATTGAGCGTATATGTATTCGCCTCCCCTACTCCGTTATAGCTGCCTCTAGGTTAACCGAAGGGCGCGTTAAGATCATACTGGGAAGATCTAATCGTATTAGTATGATTCCTTCTGGCATTGATAGCCATTCGATGGAAACCATTACTCCCGCTCGCAAAAGAGTTGATGTGTTGGCTGTAAGTCGTCTCGTCAAGGACAAGAACGTCGATGTGCTTATTAGGGCAGTCGCGCTTCTTAAAGAAGAAAGGCCAAACATTTCCTGTGTCATCATTGGACACGGTCCCGAGAGACAGCGTATTGCCCGTTTGATTACAAAACATAGTTTAAAAAAGAATGTAACAGTGCTCGAGAAACTTCCCAGTGTTTATCCGTATATGAAGGCTGCAAATGTTTTTTGCTCACCTTCCTCACGGGAAGGCTTTGGGATTGTCACGCTTGAGGCCTTGGCGTGCAATACCCCTGTCGTGACTGTTGCCGAACCCACTAACGCTGCCTCAATGCTTATAAAACCAGGTAAAAATGGATCCGTAGTAGCTCTCGACGAGAAAGATTTGGCTGGTGCAATCGGATACTGGCTCCATGAAAGCAAGTCAGCAGAGATCTCCAAGACCGTATCAAGGTATGATTGGGAAGTTTTGGTTAAGAAACAGCATAAGGTCTACGCATCATGAAAATAATGGTTGTGACACCCTATTTTTCACCAAAAATTGGTGGACTCGAAAGCTATGCTTTAAATCTCTCGCAGGAACTAAAGGCCCAGGGGAATGAAGTCTTTATAGTGACCTCAAATCATTTAGCGCAAAAAAGGGCAGAAGAAACGATCCAGGGACTTCGAGTAACGAGACTGCCTGTGCTCTTCAATCTTTGGAATACGCCTGTTAACCCGCTTTGGTATTTTAGTTTACGGAAGATTATCAAGCGGGAGAAGCCAGATATTATCAACGCCCACTCTCCTGTTCCGTTCATGGCGGATATGGCGATTTTGGCCTCTGGTAAAACCCATACCACCCTGACTTACCATGCTGCTACCTTAGAGAAAGATGGATCAACTATTTTTAGTATCATTGCGAAGATTTATGGTTTTCTGCAAAAGCCCTCATTTCGAAAGGCCAGTTCGATTGTGGCGGTCTCGCAATATGTTAAGGA
>DASZAF010000010.1 GCA_035945435.1 Candidatus Saccharimonadales bacterium
TTGCACTTACCCACAAATGGCTTGCCTCAGGGTCTAAAGCCACTATGCGAGGCTCCCCGGACTTAAAGTTCTGTTTCTCAAGTTCGATCAGAGTAGCGTTAGAGAGTTTCTGGCTGCCATCAATCGCCTCTGCCTCAGCCAACTCACTGGCAGGAAGTTGCGATTCAACCTGCCTGAGTAAACTCCTAAATTCGAGCTTCCGAAGCATTGATACGAACGTCGGGTTAATCCCGTCGTGAAGCTCCGCCTTCTTAAGATCAAGCTTCAGAGGGACATCGGTCATGAGTGTCACGAGTTTCTTGCTGAGGAAGGCCATATCTTTGTCTTTCTCAAGCTTCGCTCTCAGGGTCGGTTTGATTTCATCAAGATGCTCGTAGACCCCTTCGAGAGTCTTATACTTCTTAATAAGCTCGAGCGCAGTTTTCTCCCCTACCCCACCTACGCCTGGAATATTGTCACTGGCATCACCCTTGAGTGCTTTAACATCAACATGCTGGTGAGGATCGATACCATACTTTTCTTTAAAGTACGCCTCATTGAAGAGTTCAATATTGGTGAGCCCTTTCTTCAGTGTATAGATGTGGGTATGCGAGTTAATCAGCTGGAGTACGTCGAGATCACTCGTAATAAGATAGCTCTCGACGTCATGCTTGCCGGCCTGCATAGCAAAAGCAGCCATGATATCATCAGCCTCAAAATCGTCTACTTCATAAAACGGCCAGCCGAGAGAATCGAGCAGCTCCCGCAAAACCGGTATTTGTGCGTAAAAGTCAGGTGGCGGTGACTTGCGACCAGCCTTGTACTCTGGGTAGAGGGCTAGACGGGCACGGACATTGGTCTTCGGTTTATCCCAGGCCACGCAGACATAGTTTGGCTTGAGGCGCTTAATTATCTCAAGGGCCATAACTGCAAATCCGTAGACACCACCAGTCGGCGTACCATCCTTGGTACTCAAACCAGGCATGGCATAGTAGCCACGGTAAAAAACCGACTTACCATCAATAATGACCAGGCGCTTACGAGCACTCATGGTTTCAAGTATATCAAGATCGGATGGTTATCTGCTTCTCTATTAACTGAAGGACGTCGTTGAGATACTCACGGCCTGCTCCCGACCATGACTCAGGCATCTCGTCTAGCATCTTCCTGGCTCGGCCGAGATAAACGGTCGCGGTCTCTTGGGCGTGAGCGAGAGCGCTAGTATTTTTAAGGATCTCTCTAGCCTGTTCTAACAGCTCATTGCTCAACTGTTGGTTGCCGAGAGCCCCACGAAGTGTCGCCTGATCTTGGCTGGAGCCGTGGGCGAGTGCATATGTCGTTAGGATAGTCATCTTCCCTTCGGAGATATCGCTTGAGACGGACTTACCAAGCTCTTTTTCGCTACCAAAGACACCTTGGATATCGTCAACGACCTGGAACGCAACACCCGCCTCTAAACCAAACTTAGTCAGAGTGTCTAAATCTTTGTCACTCGCTCCTGCTAATATGGCTCCGAACTGCATCGGATTCACAAATGAATAATGGGCAGTCTTCAGCTTGGCAACAGCCATGGCATCATGCTCGGTAACATCGTCCCGCATCTCTTCAAGGGCGTCTCGTAGCTGGCCAAAAATCGTATGCACTAAGTTCTGATGGAGACTCTTAAATGCCTTCGCCCACTTCTGGGGTTCAATCTCCATATCGTCGATCGTCAGCTCGGCCATATGGACACCGAGAAGACCGGCTGTCATACCCATAGCCTGACCAAAATGGACTTTGTCACCATGCAAGTGATGGTCGTCGTAGTACTTCTCGAATAGAAGGTGTGCCGTTGGCCCACCTCGACGAAGTGGTGATCGATCAGCGATGTCATCGATTACAAGTAGATAGGCATGGACCATTTCAAGTGCGCGAGCCGCTTGGATAATCATGGCTTCGTCCTTGCCACCAAACATATTGTAGGTTGCCATAGCGAGCGAGCCACGCATACGCTTTCCACCTCGCGCTAGGATAGACATAACGATTTCAAGTGAGTCGTGGGCATAGTCGCCGTATGTTTTACGGACCTGTTCCAGAGCTTTCTTACAATAGTCATCGATGTTGGCATCGATCCTATTCCTGTAAGATCCGGTTTGGTAGTTGCTGGTTGTGGCTGGCATACCGATCCTTTCGATTACGTACTTAACAGATTAATTAGCTCGCGACTTTCGCCCAAAAAGGCATCGAGGTCGCTGCCGCTATTTACAAAGATCCGGGTAGCGTGGGCTTTAACATAAGAAAGATCCATCTGCACCTCTTTTGGAACTCCAGGTTGAGGTTTCCACTGAAGAGCTTCCTGAGCTTTGAACTCAGCGAGGGTCGTTTTCTTCTCGCCCGGGCGAAGGGATTTTAAGTTACGCTGATGCCGCATCGTGTCACTAGCTTCAACCCATATGAGATCTCCATGATGTGCCAAGATAAAATCGACTTCAACAGGTGCGCGAATACTCCAAAGGACGAGGCCCTTGTAGTGTTTGCCTGCTCTTTTTTTCTCCTCAAACTGCTTGAGGGCTTCTTTCAATATAACGTCTGGACCATACGTCGTACGTAGCCAGTTAGAGGTCTCCGTCATATTGGTCACTGAGATCGGGTCGGGTTTGTCGCTGTGGCGTTTGCGGGCAAAGTCCCGAAGAAAATCGCCAAATGAGATACCGAACCAACCCTCTTGCAAGAAGAGATCAGCCAAACTGTCCTTACCACCTCTGGGAAGTCCGCCAATGCCAACGATCTTATCGCTCATCTATTACTACAAGGTAGCATATCTGAACAGAATTGTGGGTACATATATGATTCAAATTATTTGAGGTAGTCGTGTAGTTTGCGAACTTCGGGGTGTTTGCGTAGTTTGCTCAGGGCTTTAGCCTCAATCTGGCGAATACGTTCGCGAGTGACGTTAAACATTTGTCCCACTTCTTCAAGTGTATGGCTCTTACCATCCTCAAGCCCAAACCGCATCCGCAAGATCTTCTGCTCGCGTTCGGTGAGTGTATTGAGGACCTTGCCGACCTGCTCTTTGAGGAGTTGGCCTGTAGCAGCCTCTTCTGGAGTCTCCGCCTCCTCGTCGACAACGAAGTCACCGAGCGCAGAGTCATCATCGTCATCCCTAACGGAGGCGTCGAGTGAAGTGATGTCTTGCTTAATGCGCATAATGTACTCGACTTTTTCAGGTTCCATCTCCATCTCATGCGCCAGTTCATCTATGGTCGGCTCACGATTTAGCTCCTGAGTAAGACGTCGCTGGGTTCTAAGCAACTTATTAATTGTCTCAACCATGTGGACAGGGATACGAATAGTACGGGCTTGGTCGGCAATTGCCCGGGTGATTGCTTGACGGATCCACCAAGTCGCGTAGGTTGAAAACTTAAAACCCTTATCTGGGTCAAACTTTTCAACGGCACGTAGAAGACCGGTGTTCCCCTCCTGGATAAGATCCAGGAAGTCGAGCCCGCGGCCACTGTAACGTTTAGCAATGGAAACTACCAGGCGCATATTGGCCTCAGCCATCTTGTCTTTGGCGATTCTATCCCCTGACCTAACTCGCTGAGCAAGGGCAAGCTCTTCCTGTGGTGTCAGAAGGGGGATTTTACCAATCTCGCGCAGGTATAGGCGAACCGAGTCATCTGATATCTCATCCATACCTTGTGAGGCAGTTGGCTCCCAGACGGGCTCTTCTTCAACAACATCCTCCGTAATTTGATCGACATCTTCATCCTCAGGAAAGTCCGCAGGCTGGTCCGCCTCTTCCGCATCGTCAGGAAGATGCTCATCGCTAGCCACTACTTCATCTTCGATGATCGGTTTAGTCGCCTTTTTGGCACGAGCAGGTCTTGCCTCAACCTTTTTAGCGACTGGTTTTTTAGTGGTGGGCTTCTTCTCTACTTTCTCTTCTACTTTCTTCGCTGTCGCTTTCTTGGCGGCCTTTACTTCAACAGCCGCCTTCTTTATTGGCTTCTTTTCAACAGGTGCCTTAGTCGCCTCTTTGCGTTTCGTAACGACCTTAGCCACACGAGCAAGTCTCGCCGACATCTTTGAAGGCGCTTTGGTGGCCGCTTTTTTGGGTGATTTGGTTTCAGCCTGCTTCTTTTGCGCCATACTGATCTCCTTTAATTATGCGTTGCACTTCTTCTTTTAGTCTCTGCGTTTCACTCTCATGGCCCTGCGCCTCAGAAGAAGCCAGTTCACGGCTTAGATTGTGTAGCCTCTCTTTTTGTCTCTCTTTTTTGATTCGTGTTGCCAACTCCTGGGCAATGAGTAGCGCCTCTCCATCTGTGAGCTGACTGTGTTGCTCCTCGGCGCGTAATACTATTATTTTAACATAGGTTGCGATAGATTGTAAGGGGTCAGGCACGTTGTGGGTCAGGTCGCTTCTGACGTGGTCTGCCATAAAGCCCCACAGCTTCTGTCGTTCCTGGCCGTGGAAGTCACCACTGCCAATACCGCGAGTTAGACTATCCCGGATTTTCGGGAAATAAAGGGTCAATGCTAGGAAGTTATCTTCATGAACATTTGTATTAGCCTGATAGGTTGGCGCTTTGTTCGGTTTAAGAGTCTTCGCGTTTAACTTTTTAGCGCCGGAAAGCTTCTGGACCAAGCTCTGGACCGAGACATCCAATTCCTCGGCCACCTTCTTAAGGTAGTGCTCCTTCTCAACCGGATCCTGCAGCCGATCGATGACAGCCAATGACTTAGAGCTAAAGCGACGCTTGCCCTCACCGGTCGTAATATTCGACTCCCCCCGATACTTGTCGATCAGCCAGTCGACGGCATAGGTCGATTCACTGATGATTGCCCCCCATTTATCGGGGTCTTCTCGAACAAGGTCATCAGTGTCCTTGACTCCCTCGGGAAAAGTGACGACCGACAGCTCAATACCCATTTCCTGAGCCAGAACAATAGCCCGTTCGGTTGCCGTGATACCGGCATTATCGCTGTCAAAAGCCAGTTTGATGTTGGGAGTTAGACGAGCTAGTTGGCGGACGTGATCGGCTGTGATAGCCGTTCCAGCCGTTGCCACTACATATCTGGTCCCTGCCTGGTGGGAGGCAATAACATCGAGATTACCTTCAACGATAACAGCCTGGTCGTGCTGTCGAATAGCCTCCTTGGCCAGGTGCAGGCCAAAGACCTGCCGGCTCTTGTCGTAGAGAAGTGTCTGGGGGGTATTGATGTATTTTGGGGCATTTTTCTGGTCAACAAGCAGTCTAGCGGTAAAACCAACGACTCTCCCCTGCCCGTCACACAATGGCACCATAATCCGTCCACGGAACATGTCACTGGGGCCACTGGCTCGCTGGACGAAGAGACCAGCTTCACGTAATTCTTTAACACTGAAACCTCGTTTGAGGAGAAACTGGACTAAACTACTGCCCTCGGTGGGAGCGTAACCAAGCCTAAATTCTTCGACAGTCTTCTTATTGAATGATCGTTTCTTATAAAGATACGCTTGAGGAGCCTTCTGCTTGCTGAGCACAAACTGGTAAAACTTGGCAGCCATCTCAAGTGCCCCGTAAAGACGTTCACGGCGCTGCTGTAGTTCTTTACCACGGCCATCCTGATAGGCTGGTAGATCAACCCCAGCCTTTCTCGCCAATATCTCCAAGGCTGCCCTGAAGTCGATCCCTTCCATCTCCATAACAAAGCTGAAAACATCACCGCCACGGTTTGATGAGAAGTCGTGCCAGATCTGTTTTTCGGGACTGACAATAAAGCTTGGCGTCTTCTCATTATTAAATGGGGAGAGCGCCTTGAAGTTGCGTCCAGCCCGTTTGAGTTCGATGTACTCACCCACCACATCCTCGATGTTGAGCTTCGAGCGAACCTCCTCTTTGACATCCATAACTTTTATTATATCTGGTTTCGTCTTAAGGAGTCACAAGCGGCTTCAGCACAAGTTCTTCGCCCTCAACATTTTTAGCAAAGTAACTGTCGTGGCTGACATAGATAACTGCCCCCCGGTAGTTAGTAAGGGCATTTTCGAGTTCTTCAATCGAAGGGAGATCGAGGTGGTTAGTTGGTTCATCGAGAATCAGTAGATTTGGGTTACTAGCGAGCATCTTGATGATCTGTAGCCGCGCTTTCTGGCCGCCGCTCAGTTTCTCGACGAGAAGACGACTGTCTTCGCGTGGATCGAAAAGGTAGTCGTGCAGGACTCGCTTAACCACTTGATCACCCGAATCAAGCTTGAGGTCGCTGTATACCTTTTCGACTGCCTCCGCCAAAGTCAGCTGCATAGTATCTGCAGTCAGTTCTTGTTCGTAGGCACTGAGGCGCAGTTTTGTGCCACACGTGATACGGCCGTATAGCAGGGTTGGTACCATCCTCCCTTGGTTGGTCAGTTCAATAGCATGGACGAGCGTTGTCTTACCGGCTCCGTTACGACCGACTAATCGCAGACGCTCACCATGTTGCAGCCTGAAGCGTAGTGGTTGAAAGAGTGGTTTGCCTCCGTAACCAAGTTGAAGGTCTTCGATATCCAATAACTCACTCGAGTGTTTATCGGCGTGGGTTCTGCAGATACGGATGTTCTTTGCTTTGAATTTCTCATACTCTTCACCGACGTCTTTACGCAGCGCTTCGGCTGACTCGCGGTCTATCCAGAAGCTCGGCTTCTCCATCGACTGCTTAATCTCGTCATACTCCTTCAGTAGCCGGCGTTCCATAACTTCAAATGGATTCCGTTTGTCCGCCGTCCCGTGCCAAGAAGGTTTTCGCGATCTGGCCCAAGCGATCTTTCTCTCCAGGTTATCGAGCGTCTTTAGACCGACGTGATAGTCATGAATCTTTGCGGTGGTCGTCGAAGCGTTCTGTTTCAGATAGGCCTGGTAGTTACCGACGAAGACGGTGGCTCGTCGATCCTTGATCTCAATGATCTTATCGACCCACTGGAGAACATCCCGGTCGTGGGTGATAACCAAAACGGTATGCCTCGTCGCTTTTAGCCAATTGACGAAGGCCTCTTTTGCCACAAAGTCCATGTGGTTCGTCGGCTCGTCGATAAGAGCAATATCGGCATCAGCATGTTCAACCCGGACAAGTTCGACGAAACGCTTCTGCCCGCCCGACAGACGGCCCATGGGTCCGTTGGTCATGGTTGCAGTTATCTGGTAAGCTCCGAGGCTTGTAATGATACTCTCTTCAATGTGGTCGTAGCCGAGATGGTGGAAACGATCCAGGGCACTACTGTATGCTTCAATCTTTTTCATATCCTCACCCATGGTTTCGGGGTAAGTCTCTATAATCCGTGCCAGCTGCTTATATTCAGGAAGGTTATCAAGTACATACTGGATAACTGTCTGGTCAGCTACTGCATGGTGCTCTTGGGCCGTGCTGACAAGACGGGTCCCGCGAACTACGTTAACCGCCCCACTGTAGTCGTTGTCTGTACCTGAGAGCATATTAAAGAGAGTCGTTTTACCTACTCCGTTACGACCGATGATGGCCACCTTTTCTTTAGCTTCTATTGCAAAGTGCAGATTCCGAAAGAGTTCTTTTGTGCCAATAGTTTTGGCTTCAATATCGACATTGAGTAACATAGTTTATCCCGTTGATGTTAATTAAAGAAGAGAGTCAGCCGAAAAGTCCCTAGCACGTTGCTAAGAAGGGTTGGGCTGTGGGAATAAACCGTATCATGCGCTTAGCATATCAGATAGTCTAAGAAGTCACCAACTCTTAGCCCCTGACACGCGAATATGCTTTAATAGACGTATGAATAATCCCCTGGCTTCTTTTGGGCAACAGACTCCAGGTTATCAACCAATCAACAACAACCCTCAGCAGAGAAAGAAGTTCGGGTTGATGATGTTGGGTGTTTTTATTGTCTTGCTTTTCGTCCTCAGTTACCTTGTTTTTGGTACCACCTCCAGCCCAACCAAGACCGCTATGATCAACGCCGACGCTGTTCAGACCGTCATGCTCAACCTTATCTCGAGCAGCGGTAGCCAGCTGACTGACCCAACGACCCAGAACTTGAACGAAGAGCTACAGCTGACGCTAACTAGTGACAACCAAGCACTCTCCAACGAGCTCCAGAAAGTGTACGGAGTCAAATCGGTCTCCAACGCTGAAGTTCAAGCAGTTACCAACCCCGATGCCAACGGTCTCATCACTAGTGCGGTTAGTGACAGTACGTTAAATGCAACCTATAGCTCTCTGATAGCCAAGTATCTTGCTTCTCTTGATAACTATCTTGTGGCCGCTTATAGAACAGCACCCGGTACTTCGAAGACTACGCTCAAGAATATTGTCTCCCAAGAAGATAAGAATGCAGTGCTTCTCTACGAGAGCTTCTCACAGAACCACCCCTCCAACTAAGATATACGAGTGAGTTATAAGATCGTAAACTTCTTGGTCGCTCAGCTGGCCACTGAGAAGGACCGTGTTCCAATGTTTCTTATTGAGGTGATAACCCGGCATGACGCTCTCGTAACGTTCACGTAGTACGGTAGCGAGATGCGGATCACATTTAAGACTGATACGCATTGGCTCACCACCTTCATCTAACAAGGCGAACATCTTATCGTTAACCTTATAGACGGCGACTCCTTTGCCGAACGGAAATTCTTTGACAGAGCCAGGAAGTTTGAGTAGAAAGTTTTCAAGCTCAGGTCGCTTCATCGCCCTTCATTTCCACTAAGTTTGGTAGCTCACGTAGGTAGTACTCGAGTTCAGCGATACTCTCACGAATATCGGCGAGGGCTCGGTGGTTTTCTTTCTTTTTATACTCCATCCCGAAACGTCCGATCATAACAACTTTCCACGCACTGACATCAAGCATTCGGTAATGTAATCTGCTCTCAAACTGCGGCCACCATTGTCTGATAAATTGGCGGTCGGTGTGAATAGAATTTCCAGCCAATAGGGCCGGCCCATCGCCGTAATGTTTGTTGATTAGTGCAAGCAGCTTCTTCTCTGCCTCAGTCTCAGGGATGCCCGTTTCGGCACAGTTGAGCAACTGCTTTTTGAGTTCGGGGCGCGCCCGAAAAAGTGGGCCTCTCATTAGACGATCGGCCTCCTCAACATTCTGAGCTACGCTTGTCTCTAGCGAATCGAACTCCTTAAATTGCCAATCCGTAATAATAGCAGCCACTTCTACGATTCGATCGACTGCCGGATTGAGACCGGTCATCTCAAGGTCTATCCAGAGTAGCTTCGTGGGTGTGATTCGTTTAAGATCCATCTTTTGCGGCTCCTCCTTTTTCGTCTTTTGGTTGAAAGTTGAGAGCTACTGAGTCAATACAGTAATACTGACCGGTTGTTTGATCATGAGGGTTATCGAACACGTGACCAAGATGGCTGCCACAGTTGGCACATGTCACCTCGGTCCGGTGCATACCATAGCTATCATCGTCCTGAAAGACGACAGATCCTTTGATGGCATCGTTAAAACTCGGCCAACCTGAGAGACTATCCATCTTCGTCTTTGAGTTGAACAAGACCGCGCCACAGGCAGCGCAACGATAGAGCCCGTCATCTCTGTTGTGCAAGAGCTTGCCGCTATACGGGAACTCGGTCCCCTTCTCCCGCAGAACATGATACTGCTCGGGGGTCAGTTTCTTGCGCCACTCGTCTTCACTGAGCTGTACCGTCACAGTCCCCCCTACATCTTTGAAGGCACTTCTATGCCAAGGACCTCCAAGGCAGAAGCGTGAACTTCTTTAATGTTGTTTAGTAGCCACAGACGCAGTGGTTGAATCTCTTTTGACGAATCGCTGATCGATACATCCTCGTAGTAGCGATTAAAGAGCCGAGCCAGGTCGTAGGCATATTGGGCAACTCGGTGCGGCTCATAAAATTCGAGTGCTTCTCGGATCACCTGTGGATAGCGAAGTAGGTGCAAAACGAGCTCCTTTTCGGCAACCCAGTCATATCCGCTAGGCATAAATCGACCCGCTTGTCCGAGCTTGTCCAGAATAGCCTGAGCGCGAACGCCCGCATATTGGACGTACGGGCCAGAATGCCCTTGCAGACTGAACATTCGGCGCCAGTCGAATAGGATGCTCGTTCGTCGGTCCTGAGCAAAGTCGGTGAATTTAACCGCGCCAAGTGCAATCTTCTTGATATCTTCCCCAGTGACTTGGTGACGATTTTCCTGGCTGACCATCTGACGGGCATGGGTTTCCGCTTTATCGAGTAGCTCCTCAAGCAGGATAGTACCTTTTCTTGAGCTTATCTTGCTACGTGTTCCGTCATCATTGAGCTGGTCAATCATTCCCCACCAGACATGCTCGTAGTCAGTTTTGTAGCCCAGTTTGTCAGCTAAGGCAAAGACCTGGGTAAAATGGAACTGCTGCTCGCTGCCAACTAGGTAGATAACCTTGGCAGGATGCCATCTCTCCCAGCGATACTTTAGTGTAGCCATATCACTAGTCGCATATAGAGCGGCTCCGTTACTCTTTTCAATCAGAATGGGGGTTTTAATACTGTACTCATCAAGTGGCACGATAACCGAACCGTCTTCTTGCTTGATGGCAACACCCTTTTCTACTAGCTCAGTCACCATCCGCTTGCCCTCTGCGATGTAGAACGACTCGCCAAACTCTTCATCGGTCTTTATGCCAAGCCGATGCATGACCTGGTGCATATGCGTGAGTGAGATCTCATTAAACCGTTTACTGTAGGCCGTAGCCTCAGGGTCTCCTTTTTCAAGCTTGAGTAACCACTGCTGAATCTCGTCAGCCAACTCATGTTTTCCATGCTCGGCTTCGTACTTCAGCTCAGCGGTCACTTTAATGTAGACCCGAGCTAGTTCGTAGATACCATCCTTGTTCAACTTCTCCTCAGAACTAAACCGCAGGAAACCGACAACCCATTTGCCAAACGGAGCACCCCAATCGCCGAGATGGTTGTCACTCACCGCCTGATAACCGGCCGCTTTGACCAAGTTGTATATCGCCCAACCTTGATTAGAGGCTCTCAGGTGGCCAACACTGAATGGCTTAGCCATGTTCGGGCTTGGAAATTCGACTATGGCAACTTTGCCCTTACCTTCGCGGGACTCGCCGTAGCGTAGCTTTTCTTTGCCCACTTTCTCTAGATCATTGTGAAGCGCAGCGGCCATACTATCCGACTTCAACCAGATATTGGCGAAGCCAGCTTTCGCTTCAATCTTGTCGATATCTTTGTGCCTGAACTCACTGGCGATCTGCGTAGCCATAGCCTGCGGGTCTCTGCCAAACTCCTTGGCGAAAGCAAAGCATGGTACGGCAAAGTCAGCTCCAAATTTCGGGTTGGCCGGCTCGACGACAACAGGAGTCTTTGCCTGAAGAAGACCCTTAACACCGCTGGCAATCTCGGATTGAAACCGCGCTAGAAAATACTGCATAGCTAGAGGTATTATAGCAATCCCACCCCAGATCGAACATACTCAATGAAACACAGCTCGTTTCTTCTGACTAACAGATTGAAATATCATAAGCTTTATGATATAATAGTATTGCTATACCATGAAAACAGAAACTTTAGAACGACCTAGTCTAGTCATGCCGACCAACCGTGAGGTTGGGAAGATTGCCATTACGTCTGTGTCGAGCGAAAAAGAGACTCCTCAAGGGATTGTCCATTCGGCAGTACCAGGCCCAGAGGTTTATCTACCGAGTAACTACTTGCGCGGTGGTGACTTTGCGGTGCCCTCAACTGAGATTAGGACGTTCCGTGGGCATGATGCTCTAGTGGTTCCTCTCTTCGCTACTGACAGTCAACTCAACCAGCTGTACCTGGCTGCATCGCGTGGTAGACAGGCCCGCGTCGACAGAATGACTCTGGAGATGGCAGTAAGAATTCTAGATACGACTGGAGCCGAAGGGCTGCATCATATGCACGGCACTCAACTACCAAGGACGGTTTTCTATAACGCCAAACCAGGTGGCCTACAGGTCTATATGACCTCTATAGGTGACGTTGAGGCCGATCGACCGGTGCTAGCGGTAGTCGGGGCCACGGGAAGTCCGCGGGATGAACTTAAACTCTTAAACGCCATCGGCGGTCGACGATTAAAGGGACGCGGGTAACCACATGGGTACTGGACAGCACGAAACACTGGTCATGCGCGACAGCCTCTTGTTCGGGACACGAGTTGACGAACGGACACATCTTGCTTCGACGGCTATGTTCTTTGTTGAAGTGTCACAAGATGGCAGCTCGACAGCGGTTTACAAGCTGACCGCAATGAACGAGCGCGACTTTGCGGCATGGAAGTTAGAACAAGAAGTTAATCCTGATGGCGAGACAGATCTTGAAACCACTCACTCACCCCTACTCGTCCGCGATGCCGATCTATCACGGGACGGGCTCGTGACGTTCATTGAAAGACGTTATCTAGACACACGAAAGCCTGGGGCAATAAACGAGATTCGGGACCATCTCGAGGGTCCGATCGTTACAGACTAGTCGACCTTGCCCATTCTGTTCGCCTACCACGTCTCACTGAATCAGCCATGACAAGTTCATCGTAGATGCCATCAATCAGTTTATAATTTTTGGCTTCACGAAGTGACACCCATTCGGCCCTGTCCGTCTCCTCCAGCTGCAACGTAATATCGCCCGAATCGTAACGAGCCAGACACGAGACAACTAGTGACGGCGCTCCATCCTTATGGATGGTCGCAAGGCTCGTCACGTACTCGATATCTTTTATCTCAATGCCTGCCTCTTCGCGAACTTCCCGACGAAGGGCTTTTTCAAGAACGTTATACCAGTACTCCTTGGTCTCTTTGGGAGTACCGATGAAGTCTTTAGTCTCCAAGTGGCCACCGGGGACGGTCCACATACCCGGAAAACGTCGTTTAGTTGCCGATCGTCGCATGATAAGGTACTTATTCCCTCTCGATACAATGGCAGTTATAACGACTTCAAATGTCTCGTGCATGCTTCTAATTTAGCAGACAGCCGTGCTCGGGATAGCCATCAAATCTCTTTGTCGATTATTAACTTGATCAGTTTGGTACCATACTTAGTTCAACTCAGGCATTTATGGTGAGGTAACCTCCAGCTTACGCAAGAAGTTCGTATGCACTAATGAATACTTCCCCCTTGCGAGAAGCGTGTTGTTTCTTACGAATCAGGAGTTCTGGCAGGGGAAACCGATCTTCGAGAACTGCGCTGATATCACCGCCATCCATTAAAAACAAGATCGGCCGATGCTGTGAGTATGTATCAATCGCAGACTGCTGGAATCCGTTAATTGAAAGGAAGAGCCCTAACGTATTCTCAAGTTTACGTCTTATTTTTCCTGAGAATACATCTAGGTCTGCTACAGAGGTTTTTTCTTGGCGCCATCTCGCCTCAAACAGAAACTCTGTTCCATCAAAAGTGAATGCTCCGTCTATCTGTTCGCCAATAATCTTAAACGGCGATTTTGCATCAATATCGTAAAGCGCGAAGAGCTGATTAAGGAGTGATTCAAGTGCATAGCCCCGTTTTTGATGGTCCGGCTCGCGGATTAAGACATATAATACGTCCCTCAGCTCGACCAGCTTTTCGCGTACCGCCTTTTGAACTTGTGCCTTGGCTTCTGCCTCCCTTTGATGTCTGAGCGCCTCATCAGCCTCAGTGCGAAGTTTCTTAAATGGAGCGATTTGTTGTCGCAAAGTATCAAGTGCCTGAACTGCTGCATCATATTTGTTTTCACCGTCTTCGACGCGCTTCAGATGGCTAGGGTCGGTGATCTCAGACGTAGCGAGTATTAGGTCGAGAAGCTCGTCTTGGTACTTCGATTGGTTAGAAGCCATTGTGTCGACTAGTCTGTGAACAACATTTCTCTTGTAGTCAGTCCAGTCTAGCTGCGAAATCAATCCGAAGTCAGGTAAAACTGTACTTAAAAACGCTCGCAAATCTTTCTTATACCAAAATGCCAAGGATAGTGCTTCTTTCAGCGGAAGGAAGATTGCTGGATTGATATACTTTGCATGAGTCACTATTTACCCGCCTTATAAGCATTTTTATCAAGTTGCTTGAGGAAATTGCGCGCCTGCGCCAACAAGTGATCGTAGGTCATTATACGAATACTATGGAGCCTGAAGTTAAGTCCGTGAAGCGCACGTATCTTTTCTTCCTCCCAAGTGTTCGATCTGCCCAGAACGATCGTTGCGCTTGGGTGGTACGCGACAAGTTCCGGGTGATCACGAAGTCCGTTACCTGCCGCTTCGTGCAGGGCATCGAGGTAACGGTGACACTGTCCTATCGCCTTTGAGGCATCAGACGACCAATACCAGTTCTTATGAGTTTTGTCGTAGGATAAGACTTCCATATCTGGCCGTTTTAACTCGATAATATCTCTAAGACCCGATGTCACTGAGTTTAGCAGAATGTCTACCTTATCACCGAGCGCTATCTCCCTAACCGAATCGGTCGTAGTGTAGGTGTTCCCGAATGCCCAACCGTGATTTTTACACCATGCTTGATAAGCCTCCTCGCTGACAACACCTTCATTTAAGTTTGATTCTAGTTTAGCTGCTGCCGACTCCAGTTCCGTCAGGCGTACCGCAAGCTCGAGTCTGTGCAGCACCTCTATGCCCCGAGGATCGGCACTTATCGAACCAAGGACATCTTGGCTCGTTAGAAGTGAAGCCAGTGCTTGACCGACCATAGCAGGATCACGTCCACCAAGATTTGTTGAGGCAACATTATCCAAAGGAATAACGAGAAAGTTGCCGTCACTACTTAAGTCTGCGATCTTGAGGCCCTGAGCCAGAACGTTACGAAGGTGTTCAGCTTCTTCGTGAGTTAGCGTGAACTCAACGGGATAGCCCGCTCGAAAACTACCTGTTTTCTTCTTCCAATATAGAAACTTTGGAGCAAGCCGGTCACCACCCGACCTGCGCACATATTGAAGTAAAAGCTCAAATCGAGTTGTTGTCCCTGAGCCACCTCGAATTACGATTGGTTCCGTAAACGATATATTCGTCGAGTGAGCAGACTTCCTGCCAACTACTGAGGGTTTCTCTGTCATGATGCCTCCTCTTGCACGCATTTGGCGGAGAGAGCGGGATTCGAACCCGCGGTACGGTTGCCCGTACACACGCTTTCCAAGCGTGCTCCTTCAGCCACTCGGACACCTCTCCATGCTATCCAAATTGTATAGATTGAGGCCGTGAAATAAAAGAGGTCGTTGCAATCATCACTTCTTAGTTTTTATAATAGATTAGATGCCTAGGCAAAAAGAGGGTACCACCACACCTAAAGCCGTTATCGAGCTCATCAACGTGAGCAAGATTTTTGGCGTCGGAGACGCTACTACTATTGCCCTTGATAACATCAATTTACGGGTTGAAAAGGGCGAATTCGTGGCAATTATGGGCCCTAGCGGTTCAGGCAAAACGACGCTCCTCAACTTGCTCGGCCTGCTCGATCGACCAACCCACGGGACCTACTATCTAGACGGCACGCCGGTCGCCGAACTCGGTCAGCGACGCCGCGCAAAGATCCGGCGCAACAAAATCGGCCTCGTTTTTCAGTCCTTCAACTTGCTCGGAAAGCTCAATGTGATCGACAACGTTGCCCTCCCACTCACCTACAAGGGGGTCGGGGCTCTACGTCGTCAAAAGGCAGCCAGTAGACTGCTCAAAACGTTCGGACTGCAGGAACGCGAATACTATATGCCTCATCAGCTGGCAGGAGGCCAACTGCAGCGAGTGGCTATTGCCCGAGCGCTTGTTAACAACCCCGCTATCATTCTGGCCGACGAGCCGACGGGCAACCTCGACACCCGCGCCAGCGATATCATCATGCAGGAGCTAGCCAGCGTCCATCAGCACGGCAACACCATCATCATGGTCACCCACAACCCCGCCTTGACGATATACGCCGACCGAGTCATACAGATGATCGACGGTCGTATCGAACACGACTCTAAACATCCACCCAAAACAAGGAGCAAGCTCCCAAAACGACCGCTGGGTACAAAGACTAAGAGCAAATCACGCTCACGTACTAAGAAAGCAGGTGCTTCGTGATCCGTGTCGATGTAAAGATAGCCTTTGCGGCTTTGAAAAGCGCCCGAGTTCGCACCACTCTGACGATGGTTGGGGTAATTATCGGGGTCTCATCCGTGACACTTATCATGGCGCTCGGGGCTGGTATCAAACGGGAGATCAGTACCGAAATCGACCGCTTCGGAAATAATCTGCTCGTAATTCTGCCCGGGGCCAACTCATTTTCAAATGGTGCCCTTTCAAACATCAGTCTTTTCGGTAACTATGCCTCGTCCAGTCTGACACAAAGCGACGTCTCAGCCATCCAAAAAGTACCCGGGGTGACCGCCGCCATTCCTATGATGTATGTCAGTGGCAATGTTAACCACGGATCGACCTACCTCAACAGTCCGACTATCGTGGCAACATCCGACAAACTGCCGCAAGTTTTCGGGCTTGGGATGACTTCTGGCGGTTTCTTCGACCCGACAATTACCAATAAGAATGTAGCAGTAGTCGGTCGCCAGGTTGCCCAAACTCTATTCGGTGACCAGGAGGAGGCCGGCGAAAGCATTAATATTCGCGGCCAACAGTTCACCGTTATCGGCATACTTAACGGTGGACCAGCTAATAGCAGCTTCGCAGGTCTCTTACCAAACCTTAACAACTCCGTCTTCATCCCGCTTGCTGCTGGCGCCAGCTTCTACCAGGGCAACATCCAGCTTCAGCAGATCGACATTAAGATCGCCAGCTCAGATCACGCTCAAGACGTGATTAGCGCTATCAGGCATACTGTACTTGCCCAGCATGGCTACCAAAGAGATTTCACTATCGTCCAACAGCAGCAAGCGTTAGCCACAACCAATGTCATTATCAGAGCACTAACAACCTTTACGGCTGCTATCGCCTCAATCTCACTCGTCGTTGGCGGTGTTGGTGTTATGAACATAATGCTCGTGTCAGTAACTGAACGAACCAGGGAGATCGGTATTCGTAAGAGTATCGGTGCGACAAACGGTCAGATTCTTGGTCAGTTCCTGACTGAGGCGATGGTTATTAGCCTTGGTGGTGGCGCAATTGGTTTGGGACTCGCTTACTTAATTAGTGCGATCATCAGCATCGAGCTCAACTTCTCACCGATCATCACCGCTCAAATTGCAATAGTGGCAGTCGGCGTCTCTTGCTCGGTGGGGATCATCTTTGGTATCGCACCTGCCTTTAAGGCCGCCCGTAAGGACCCGATCGAAGCTCTTCGGCGCGAGTAAAGTTCTATAACTCGCGAAGCTCTTTCTTAAGCTTTTCAACTAGGTCTACTGGTGTTGGGTTGACCCCGTTTAGAATGGCCAGATAGACGCTTGTCACGTCGCCAAGCAGGGTCACCCAAATAAGCTGCTCCAAGAGCGAACTACCTTGGGCCTGGATCTCGATGGCTTCGGGACGCATACCGGAAAGCAGCTTGTTGCCAAGCACAAAACGTTTCTGAATCTCTGGATGGTCAAAGCTAGAGATAAGATCGAAGACGACGAATGGTTTCTCGATCGGATGGGAAGTCCAGCCAAGAAACTCATTATGATCAAACTCGGACATCTGGTTACAAAAGGCTAGGTTCTTGGCGTTTTCGTTGCAGTTAATCTTCCATTTGTAGGCAGCCGCATAAAGAATGCCGCCATAGATGACTGGCGTCTTGCCGACCATCTCCTCGGCCAGCTTTTTGGGCGTATTGCTCTTGGTTGGGATATGAGGGCCCCACTGCTCCGTAGCGTGTGCAAGGGTATCAGCAACCTGGCTCAATTCAACAGTCGCTCCATGATAGAGGCCAACAGCCTGTAAGATTGTCATCAGTGCCTTGAGATCGTAGAAGACACAGGCTCTCGGTTGTTCGCCATCTGGTATGAGGGCACATGGAAGATTTTGGGCTTTGGCTCTCTCCAGAAGCATGCCGCCTGACGTGACAACCGCCAGCCGTGCACCTTTCTTCTGAGCGTCCTCCATGGCATCGAGCGTCTCCTCAGTGTTTCCCGAGTAACTGGAGACAATGACAAGGCTGCGTTCGTTAACGTAGAGCGGTACAGTGTACTGACGACATATCTCAAACGGGATATGCAGACCCGGCCACACCCTCATATACTCGGCGGCCAGAGCAGATCCGCCCATACCAAGGACGACGACGTTGTCGACCTGCTCTTTCTTGGGTAAGGCCTTGCCGGTGAGATCGAAGGTATGCTTAAGCTGGCTGACACCATCAAGCATGATGCCGAGCATGTCCTGTGGGTCTTTTTGGGCAACGTAATTCAGGTCATCAAGCATACTTTCTCCTCGCTTCGCGACCATATTCACAAAGCATATGCTTATATGGTACAGTAATGAGCAAGAACGGTATACTAACTATCTTAAGAGGTGGGCAATGGCAGACGCAGATGAAGCAAAAACTGATACACCGGTAACTGACGATCAGGAACTGGCCAAGGTTTTAGCGAGCATGAGTGGTGGAGCACAGCAGACACCACCAACATTGACACATGGGGTGACGACTATCCAGCCGCCTGCGAGTGCGCCCCAAGTGGCACCGGTAGACAACTCAGCCGTTCCTCCTCCCCCACCACCGCCACCTCCTCCTGCGCAGCCTGTCGCCGCTGCAGCGCCGGTCGAGCCAGTTGCGGCTGCCGCTCCCGCAGTAGCTATGCCGAATGATCTGGACCAGATCAAGAAGATGGCTCTTGAGGAGCTTCGGCCTATCGTCGAGAAGCTTGAGCTGCCTCCAGAAGAAAAGTTCGAGGCATTACTCCTAGTCATCCGATCAAGTGATGACAACTCTTTGGTTAAAGCAGCCTACGATGCCGCTGAAGGTATCACCGACTCCGCTAAAAAGGCTCAGGCCTTATTGGATGTCATCAAAGAGATTGAGTACTTCTCCGCACAGCGTGGCGTGGCCGCTGCTTAAAACTCAGCAGCTGAAAAATAGACTAATGCGTCGCTCCAAAGCGGCGCTGTCTTTTATCATAGGCCTCAATAGCTACATCGAGATGGGCTGGGTCAAAGTCCGGGAAGTAGACGTCGACAAAGTAGAGTTCCGCGTATGCCGCTTGCCATAGCATGAAGCCGCTGAGACGCTGATCGCCGGCGGTTCTTACGATAAGGTCTGGGTACGGGTATGGTTGGCCGGCTGTATCGAGATACTCCTCGTAAGTCTTCTCTGCGCTCTTCGGGTCATCACCATTCCCCTGAGCAAAGCTCTCTGCGCCAATCTTGCCGTCCTTAACGGCTTGTATGATGCGATGGGTAGCCCGCAGGATCTCATCATGTCCACCGTAGTCGAGAGCTAAGTTAAGGATATGGTTGACGTTTGACTTCGTCGCCTCCTCGGCCCACTGAAGTTTTTTCATCAGTTTCTTTGGTAACCTATTCTTGTTGCCAATGTGGATGATGCGCATGCCGTCCTGCTGAGCTTCTTCGATATAGTCATCGATGGCCTTATCGAAAATACGAACTAGGAACGCAAGCTCACGAGCAGAACGATGTTGCCAGTTTTCAGTCGAGAGCCCCCAGAGCGTCAGCGTGTGGATACCGCGTTCACGAGCATGTCGAGCAAGCTCAACACCGCGCTTTAAGCCTAACTTGTAGCCTTCATACGGCGACTTGCCGTTTGCATTGGCCCATCTCGTGTTGCCATCAGGGATGATGGCTAAGTGGTTAAGGGGATGTGCTTTTGCTGTCATAAACTAACCTGCAATTAACTGCAGACCCTTATTATAGGGGTTTTAGCTCTCTGCCACAACGAGGCGACTACATCATCCCCATGCCACCACCCATACCACCGGCGGCGGCTGGAGTCTCTTTCTCTGGCTCTTCGGTTATAAGAGCACCCATGGTCATGCTCGTAGAGGCTATGGAGACGGCATTCTGGACCGCTTCCTTTGTGACGCGCGCCGGGTCAACGATACCAACCGCCTTGAGATCAACTAGCTCATCAGGGCTATTCACGTCAAAACCCCAACCAGTCTTGTTGGCAGTTAGTACCATCGGCAGCTTCTCATCAGCGTTTAGGCCCGCATTAATCATAAGCTGTCGGAAAGGCTGCAGAAGCGCACTCTTAAGAATCTGCTTACCAGCAGCAATGCTGTCATTCTTGTCAGTCTTGATACCCTTGCTGAGGTCGACTAGTGTAACACCGCCTCCAGGTACGATACCTTCAGCAAGAGCAGCCTTCGTAGCGTTGACGGCATCTTCGACTCGATACTTCTTCTCCTCAATCTCGGTCTCAGTCGCTCCACCAACCTTAATGACGGCCACCTTACCTTCAAGAGCGGCAGCCCGCTTCTCACCCTGTTCCTTATCATATTCACTGGAGGCATTGACCACCTGTGCGTGAATCTGGGCAACCCTGTCTTTGACATCCTTGGCTGCACCAGCACCTTCAACGATAGTCGTTTGGTCTTTCGTAACGATGACCTTACGAGCCGATCCAAGCATACTAAGATCAAAGTTATCAAAGGTGGTGCCCTGCTCGTCGCTGACGACGGTAGCGCCTGTCAAAATCGCCATGTCTTGCAAGATATCTTTACGGCGATCACCGAATGATGGAGCCTTAATAGCAACGGCGTGGAAGCTACCCTTGAGTTTGTTCAAGACGAGTACACCGAGAGCTTCGCCTTCAACGTCATCAGCGACAATAACCAATTCTTTCTTGCCCGCTTGGGCCATCGCTTCAAGAACAGGAAGCAACTCTTGGACTGAACTGATCTTTTTGTCCGTTAAAAGGATCGACGGTTTCTCGTAGACTGCTTCCATCCTGTTAGTGTCAGTTACCATATAAGCTGAGACGAAGCCACGGTCAGTGCTGAAACCTTCAACAATTTCCGATTCAAGCTGCAGGCCTTGGCCGTCCTCAACGGTCACAATGCCCTTGGAACCAACACGTTCCATAATGTTTGCTATTAGTTGGCCAATATCTTTATCGCCAGCAGAGATAGTACCTACTTCTGCAATACGACCTTTTTTGTCATTGACGTTCTCAGCCATCTTATCAAGCTCAACTAATACCTCGGCTGCTGCTTGTTCAACTCCCTTACGAAGTTCCATCGGGTTATGGCCAGCGGTAATAAGACGGTTTGCCTCGTTGAGGATGTGGTAGGTAAGAACGGTCACGGTTGTGGTGCCATCTCCGGCGACATCGTTCATCTTGCTGGCTGCCTGCTTGATCAGTTCAGCACCTATCTTATAGCCAAGTTTCTCATCAGAGTCCTCAGACAGCTCCATCTCTTTGGCGACCTTGACACCATCATGCGTGACAGTCGGACCACCGTAGCCTTTGCCGATAACGACATTGCGTCCCTTCGGGCCCATCGTTACCTTAACGGCTTCATAAAGAGCCTTTGCCCCACCGAGCACCCGACGACGAGCGTCGTCATCATAGAATACTTGCTTTGCCATAGTTGTCTGTTGTCTCCTTACGCCTTACTTATTCGTAACAGTCGCGAGGATGTCTTCCTCTTTAATGACTAGGTACTTCTCACTGTCCATCTGAAACTCAGTAGCACTGTACTCTCGGTAAAGTATATTGTCACCCACCTTGACACTCTTCACACTAGATCCAACGGCGACTACCTTGGCAACCTGTGATTTTTCTCTGGCGCTGTCAGGTAGGTAAAGTCCAGACGCCGTCTTAGCCTGTGACTGTACCGGTTGAGCAACGATCCGGTCATTGAGCGGCTTTATGTTTACACTCATATGAGCTGTTCTCCCTTTAAACACGAATCAATACTGTCTATATTAGCACTTAATGAGTGAGAGTGCTAAGTGATTTTTACACGAGCTTTACCCCTACTGTCAAGGTCGATCTGGAGTATACTAAGCGGTAATAAGAGGTATAAGACATTATGGATCAATCAGACGCAGACATCTCGTCTTCACACGCGGCTAAGCATAGATCGGGCTCCAAGCTTGGTCTTTACAGTCTTCTTAGTGGGCTCATTCTTCTTGCGGCAGAGGCCGCTCTTCCCTATATCCCAGGTTGGAGCGGTGTTCTTAGCAATGCTTCGACCAATGCCCCATACGATCTTAGCTACGCTCTCGTTGGGGTTCTGTCGCTCGCCAGTGTGCTATTCCTCTCTATCCCCTCTTTTAAGAAGATCCCCTACCCAAACGTCTGGGGTTTGATCGGCATAATACTCAACGTTCTCGTCTTCGCAACGGCCGTAACTTCAATCTCACTCTTTTACCCGTTCGGTTCGGGTCAGTAGCTAGATCACTTTTTTTCTTTAGTGATAGCCTGCTTATCGGTAGGTTTTACAGGACTCTTCTTTAGTTCGTGGAGTAGTTGCCTGGCCACATCGGCGTCGTTCCAAGGGATCCGTTGGCTACCAATAACCCGGAAACGCTCATGGCCCATACCAGTAATTAGAATGGCATCGCCGCGTCGAGCTATCTGGATAGCTTTCTTAATGGCCTCTTTCCGATCGGCCACCTCGTCCGTCTTACCGGCCCCTCCAACACGCTCGATACCTCGACGAACGTCATCACGGATCACATCGGGGTTTTCTGAATAAGACTCTTCGTCAGTCAAGATGATGCGATCGGCGAATTTAACAGCAATCTCGCCCATAATGGGACGTTTAGCTCGATCCCTGTCCCCTGTCGCTCCAAAAACAAGAATGAGACGGTTGTTAACAAGCGCTTTAACGGTGCTAAGAACGTTCTGCAGAGCGTCGGGAGTATGGGCATAGTCAACGATAACTTCAAAGAGCTGGCCTTCGTTAACATGCTCGAGGCGGCCTGCCACACTCTCGAGTGACTCCACGCCCTCCTTGATCTTAGCCAGATCGACATGCAGAAGATAGGTGGCCGCCACCGCCGCGGTTGCGTTGTAGACGTTGAACTTACCAGGCAGCTTGTTATGGAAGTCAAACTTGACCGTGCTATCGATTCGCAGGCGGATATCACTGCCAGTCCGGTGTAGTGCAGCGTGCTCAATGCGACATTCGGAGTCGCCATCTGTACCATAATCCATCTTGGCTTCCTTGGCGTGGTACTCATTAAAGTAGCTAAACCATTGATCGTCACGATTGAGGACGATGAAGCGTGGCTCACGAGCGAAGAGTTTGGCTTTGGCGGCAGCGTAGTTTTCCATTGAGCCGTGGTAGTCGAGATGGTCCTGGGTCAGGTTCGTCATAACTGCCACCTCACACGGGATACCCCACAGCCGATGCTGGATGAGGGAGTGAGACGTGGCCTCGAGAATTAAGAAGTCGCAGCCGGCCTTCTTAATGTCTTTAATCAAGCGCTGGAGCCGATCACTTGGGATGACTGTCATATTGTCTTCATTCGGGACGACCTTGTCTCCAAACTGGTAAAAGGCGGTCGAGATGATACCCACTCGATGTCCTCCGGCTTCCAAGATCTTGCCAACATATGCAGCAGTCGTTGTCTTGCCGTTGGTGCCAGTGATCATGACGACACGTAGCTTCCTAGCAGGGAAGCCGAATCGAATATTAGCAATGACCGCTTCTAGCAGGTGATACTTGTTAGCTACGCCCTGCTGGAGCCCTCGTGGCAGTACGCTCTTTACCTTGGTCTTCAATCTGTCCATAACATAATGTCGTCTTAGGCGCTTATCTTACGATACACCAATCAGGCTATCCCTGCACGCTTGCTCAGCCATCCGTTATCAGCTACACTTAACCTCTGTAATGATCGTGCTTGGCATTGAGACGAGTTGTGATGAGACGGCTGTCGGTATCGTTCGCGACGGATACGAACTCCTCGCCAATACCGTCCATAGCCAGATAGATATTCACAAGGCATTCGGCGGTGTGGTTCCAGAGGTGGCTGCTCGCAGTCATATTGAGGTCATCCTACCAGTCTTAGAGCAGGCCATGTCAACGGCCAAAGTGAGCTGGGAGGATATCGACGCTATTGCTGTCACCTACGGCCCGGGTTTGATCGGCTCGCTTATGATTGGAACCCTAACTGCCCGCACACTTGCCATCGCCAAGCAAAAACCTCTCTATGGGGTCAACCATGTCGAGGGGCATGTCTATGCCAACTTCATAACCAAATACCCCGCCCCAATCAACTTCCCCGCCCCCAAAGTACAGCCTAAATTCCCGCTGCTGGCTCTGATCGTCAGTGGTGGGCATAGCCAACTAGCTCTCTTTAAAGATCACTTCGACTACTCACTACTCGGCCAAACTCAAGACGATGCCATCGGTGAGGCGTTCGATAAGGTAGCGAAGATCATCGGCCTCCCCTACCCTGGTGGTCCGTCGATCGCAAAGGCGGCGGCTAATGGTGATCCACTAGCCTATGAATACCCGAAAGCAAAAGTACCCGGTACTTACGACTTTAGCTTCTCAGGCCCCAAGACAGCCGTTCTTAGACACGTTCAGAGACTCGTTAAGAAGCCGATCGACTTTCCATCTTACCAGTTAGCTCCCCTGCTCTCCGAAAGGCAGCGTAACGACGTAGCCGCTAGCTTCCAGCGGATCGCCATCGAGACAGTCGTCGACAAGACGGTTGCTGCCTTCAAGGCCTTCGAGCCCTCTTCCGTGGTCATTGCTGGAGGTGTCGCAGCCAGTGGCGAGCTCAGACGTCAGCTTGCCGAAAAGCTCCCCGCTGCTATCACCTACATCGCTCCCTCCCTCTGTACCGACAACGGTGCCATGATCGCCGCGCTAGGCTGCTTTAAGGTAGGTCGCATGATCAAGCCGACCGATCCCCTCTCTTTACGAGTCGAGCCCAGCCTTTCCATGTGAACCACATCTTCAATCTGAAGCCAAGATTGTACCTCGGGTTAATCCGAGGTACAATTGATCTTGAAACAAAAACGTGTGAGACAAAAACGAGTTTTGTTTTCTTTTTGTTCCAGTTAAGCGTAACCGGGATTGTTGAGTTTAAGCTATTTCGTGTGAAATCAAATTATGAAGCTAGCCAAAGTCTACGAACCTAAAGAGTACGAAGCGACTACCTACGCCCTATGGGAGTCATCCGATGCATTTCGCCCGAAGGACACCCCTGGAGCAAAGCCGTACTCAATAGTCATGCCACCACCCAATGCGAACGGCCTCCTACATACTGGTACTGCGATAACCGTACTTCTAGAGGACATCCTTATCCGCTACCATCGCATGAAAGGAGACCGCACTCTCTATATCCCTGGCGCCGATCATGCCGGCTTTGAGACTTGGGTTGTCTACGAGAGGATTCTCGAGAAAGAAGGCAAGAGTCGATTCGATTTCTCACGTGATGAACTCTATAAACAGACCTGGGACTTCGTTGCCAAACAGAGGAGCAATATGGAAGTCGGCCTTCGCGCCCTCGGAGTCAGTTGTGACTGGGATGCTCTAACTTTTACTCTAGACGAAAACGTCATCGAACGAGCCTACGAAACGTTCAAGAAACTCTGGGACGAAGGTCTTGTTTACAGAGGTAAGCGGCTTGTCAATTACTGCACAAAGCATCGAACGGGTTTCTCGGATATAGAGGTTGAACATGTAGACCGTAAGACGCCGCTCTACTATATGCGCTACGGTCCTTTTGTCGTTGCCACCACCAGACCTGAAACCAAGTTTGGCGATACCGCTGTTGCTGTTCACCCCGATGATAAACGATACAAGAGGTATATCGGTAAAGAGATCACTGTTGAGGGCCTTAACGGACCATTCAAGTTAAAGGTCGTAGCCGATAAGTATGTCGATCCCGAGTTTGGTACCGGTGTCGTCAAGATTACACCCGCACACGACTTCAATGACTGGGAAGTTGCCGAAAGACATAACCTGCCGGCGGTTCAGGTCATCGGGCTTGATGGCAAACTCACTGATAAGGCTGGTCGATTTGCTGGCTTGACGGTTTTAGAGGCTCGAGAGCAGGTCGTTAAGGCACTCGAAGAGAAAGATCTACTCGTCAAAGTCGACGAGAACTATCGAAATAGGGTAGGGGTCTGCTATAAGTGCAAGACCGTTATCGAGCCTATGTTGATGGACCAGTGGTTTGTCAAAATGGCACCACTAGCCAAGCAGGCCCTTAAGACGGTTAAGGCCAATAAGATTAGATTCTATCCGGAGAGCAAGAAGCGCGTACTGGTCAACTACCTTGAAAACATCAAGGACTGGAATATTAGCCGCCAGATCCCATGGGGTATCCCTATTCCTGCGTTCCAGAACACGAAAGATCCTGAGGATTGGATCTTCGATACTGCCGTCGACAAAGAGACAATCAAGAAAGGCAACAAGACCTATCGTCGAGACCCCGATACCTTTGATACCTGGTTCAGCTCAGGTCAGTGGCCGTACATAGTCACTCAAAACCAAAAGGGGAGAGACTTCAGCGAGTTCTATCCAACGAGCGTCATGGAAACCGGACACGATCTTATCGACAGGTGGGTTTCGCGCATGATCATGCTCGGTCTTTATGTTACGGGCGAAATACCGTTTAGGGACGTCTACCTACACGGCATGGTCCTCGACGAACAAGGCCAGAAGATGAGCAAGAGTAAAGGCAACGTCTTAAACCCACAGGAAGCGATTGATGAGTTCGGCTCAGATGCGTTACGCATGGGGCTCATTGCCAACAGAAGCGCCGGTTCAAATCAGGCCTATAGCTCAGCTGCCACTATCGCCGGCCGCAACTTCTGCAATAAGCTCTGGAACATAGCCAGATATATAGAGGACAAGATAGGGGATAGGTACAAAAACAGAACACCAACACCAATCTCGCTTGTAGATCATTGGTTCCTCGGGCGCCTCAAGACCCAAGCCAACAAGGTAACCAGATTACTTGATAGCTACCGGTTCGCGGAGGCTTTTGAGATTGTTTACCATCTGGTTTGGGACGACTTCGCCGACTGGTACATAGAAGCCTCTAAACTCGAACCAAATGATTCGGTCCTTGCCTACAGCCTCGAGACTATTCTCAAACTAGTCCATCCGTTCGCCCCCTTTGTTACCGAGACCATCTGGCAGACTCTTAAGTGGGAGGACAGCCT
>DASZAF010000011.1 GCA_035945435.1 Candidatus Saccharimonadales bacterium
CAGTCGACGGCCGAAAGTTTGATCTTGAACGTCTGGAAGAGATTTCGACTAAAGAGGGAATACACCTCTTAATGAACGAGAGCACCAACTGTGAGTGGATGGGAACGGCTGTTCACGGCGAGCATGATATCGGCGATAGTATCGGTGACATCATGCAAAAGCACTCCAGTAGTCGTATCATTGTGTCAACGTTCTCCAGCCAGCTGCACCGGATGCAGGTCCTCATGGAACAGGCTCATAAAAACGGTCGCAAGGTCGCCTTTGCGGGTTACAGTATGATCCAAAATGTTGAAGTGGCCCTGCGTAGCAACACCATAAAAGTTCCTAAAGACGTCGTCATGAGGATGGAGGATATCGTCAGACTGCCAGATGGTAAGGTGACTATCATCTGTACTGGTTCTCAGGGTGAGCTCAATGCCGTTCTTAACCGAATGGCATCTGGTGCCCACAAATACATTAAGACGAAACCGTCAGATATTATCGTCTTCAGCTCCAACCCAATCCCCGGCAACGAGGTCAACGTTGTGCGGACTGTCGATGGGCTGATGCGCGAAGGTGCAGATGTCATCCAGAATATGATCCGCAATCTCGACGGCTGTGGTCCACTTCATATCTCCGGACATGCATACTACGACGATCACGTCGTTCTTATTAAGGCTCTCAAGCCCCATTTCTATATGCCGATTCACGGTGAGTTTCACATGCTGGTTCACAACGCCGAGCTGGCCGAGAAAGAGGCTGGTATCCCACATGACAACATCTTTGTCTGTGATGCAGGCGACGTCATTGAGTTGTCCTCAAAGACCGCAGCCAAAACTGGGCGTGTGCCAGTCGGTGGCATCATGTTTGATGACTCTGGAGAAGAGATATCGGAGGTCGTTCTTAAAGATCGTTTACACATGAGCACTGAAGGTATGTTCGTAGTTGTCCTGACAGTCAGCAAACAAACAGGCCGTCTCCTAACAAGCCCTGACATCATCAGCCGCGGCTTTATCTACTTGCGTGACAATGAAGAGCTGATGAACCAGATTCGCCAGTATCTGAAACAGAAGGCGGCGCGCAGTTTCGCCAACCGTAAAGTTGACCTGGATGATATCAAGCGCGAGATAAAGGATGATGTCACCCATATCCTCTACGACCAGACTCGTCGCACACCAATCGTCATCCCAGTTATCAACGAGATCAGCCGTCAGCAGCCAGCACAGCAAAACCAGCAGCCTCAGCAACAAGCTATGCGGACACAGGCAGGCAGGCCACTACAGCAGCCACCGGTTCATAGGCCCATATCCTACTAGAGCCAGCTCAAACGGCAGCTAGACAAGCTGCCGATGTTGAGTATCATACGAGTGGAATGTCTGCATCCAAGAGATCACCACATCAGTTCAAGAACGTGTTAGTGTTCTGCAATCCCACAAGCACGAATGCTCAAAAGGTACCCAGCCTAATAGATGAACTACACAGTGTGTACCCTTCAGTTTCGTTCGATATTATTCAAACAACTGCTGGTGGTCGTGAAGCCAACAAAGATCTTCTTGCAAAGTATATAGATAAGCTTGGACCACAGTCACTGCTCTGTGTAGCTGGCGGTGACGGCACAGTCAATGTGGCCGTTGACGCGTTACTGCTTGATGAGCGGTTCAAGGGGGCAGCCCGAAAGACCCCCATTCTACCACTGTGGGGAGGCAACGCCAACGATCTTGCAATCATGCTTAACGGGCTACTTCTCCGCACAAACTTAACGCAGGTTCTTCGGGAGGCATCCATCACTCCGATCTGGCCGATCGAATGTAGTGTCAAAAATAAGAATGGAATCCTCGATCAATATATAGCCGTCTGCTATGCCAGCTTCGGCGCAAGCGCATTCACGGCTCGCTGGCTCGACGAGCGTCGCGATCTGCTGGCTAGTTCGTCTCGCTCTTCCACATTGCGTCGTCTTATCCGGGAAGTACTTGCAGTCAAAGATGCACTTATTAGTGCTCCCAGCTTTGAGATACAAGAACGACATCTCCGCCGTTCGCTGTACGAACGAACGTTTATTAATGGGCCGCGCTTTGCCAAAGTCTGGGGTGTCACCGTCAAGCTGACCGATAGACACTTTTTTATGGTTACGGTTGAGCATAAGTCACTCACAGCGCTTCTTCAACAGATACGACAGCTATTCAATCGGCACAGAGCCGATCACTTCATACGACAGCGGGCCACCTTTCGGGCTCTCGAACAGATTTGGGCGCAGTTTGACGGCGAAACGATTCGTATAGCTGCAGACGCAGAGATAGATATTACTTTCACCAAAAACCCACTCTACACAGTCAATACCAAGCTAAGTCCAAATGCTGTACAGTCCACAGATTCTGGCGGGCTGAGCATGCAGGGGACCAAGTATCTCGTAGTTAATCTGATCACAACGTTACGAATGATCTGCGGACTTGCTGCGATCGGCCTTGGCATCAGCTCCCATTGGCTGGCAGTCTTGATCGTGGCCATGATTGCATTCGCTTCTGACGCCTTTGACGGCTGGCTGGCCAGATACTGGCATGTCGCAAGCGACGCTGGTTCTTTCATGGATCCGCTAGCCGATAAGGTCGTCTGCCAGGTACTCCTCTGGCTCTTGGCGTTCCACTTTAATAGTCCTATCTTCTTTGTAGTCGCCGCCCTCCTGCTTGCTTACGACGTAATAATGACATGGGCGCGGATCCGACCTGCCCGATCACGAACCGCTATACCGGCGAGCTGGTACGCAAAGGTTAAGACTGCTACAGAAATGATTGGCCTCTTGACTCTGCTACTAGCTATCGTTACAGCCACCTCTTCGTGGTCAACGATATATCGAGATATTGGGACCTTTATCATCGTATGTTCTGTTTTCTTGGCGGCTGTCTCACTGAGGTATTACGTCGGCGCCTGGAGGGAGTAGTGGGTAAGGACGTAAATTAGTAAGGTATACTGGAGCTGCACATGAGGCGGGTAAAAGAGATTATCGCATTTCGTTTCGTCAGGTTTTTATTGGTTGCAACAATAAATGCTGCCGTTAACTTCTCAATTCTCAACTACACCTTTTATGATCTGCATGAGTCAAAGCTGCTGGCAAGCATTATGGCCACGTCGTGCGTCGTAATACTTAGTTTCGTTCTTAATCGTAACTTCGTCTTTGTCGATAAAGAACGACCAGCTAGGAAACTAGCCCTCTTTATCACTGTTACCGTCAGCGGCATCTTAGTTATTCAAAACGTTGTCTATGTGGCGGCCGTAGCATTTCTTAGTCGTCATCATGTAGGCTTAACCAATACTGCAGACTCTTTGACGGGGCTGCGTCTGAGCGCAAGTGTGCTTGAGATTAATCTCGGTGGGATTGTCGCTTCGCTCATCTCAGCTGTCTGGAACTATAACGGCTATCGCATCTACGTCTTCAATGGAGAGCGTCGCGGCAACGAGATTCTTGAGAAGACGACTTCATTGGCTATTGATTGAGTGATTGACTCGTTGCCAGTTGTCTGCGACTGACTCAAAGTCGACCACCCAGCCGTTGCGGCGGATACTCTCATAGACCAAGGTCTCATACATCTTTCCTTTACCATCAAGTGTCTCGGGATATCCTCTATCTCGTATGATAACCGAACTCCAGCTGCTTAGCGCTGTCTCAACGTGATGAGCGTACAGTGGCTGATGAGTCTGTTGGTAGAGGTTGGTTTCTAGGGTGATGTAGAGATCTCCCCAGTAGCTCCAGATAGCAGTAGTGCCGTAACTGCCGGCAAAGAATCGGACAAAGAAGTCTTCGGTGACGTGGTCGGCTGTATAGCGGATAGGCAGTGGCTCGGCAAGGTGTTTGTCGTCTATATATTTGGATATAGCAATGAGTTTGGCTCGATCAGTCTGGTTTGCAGGGTCAAGAAAACCAAGCGGCAGAGTGATTAGCCAGTCCGAGGAATAAGAGTGCTGATGGCCAGGAGTGAGGTCATCAATAAAGTGCCCCTGGCTGTTGTCCCAATAGCGATTGATGATAGTCTGACGAAGTGAAGCGAGGCCAGCTGGTGTGGCATGGTAGAAACCGAGGTTAGTGCCAAGTTGTTCGGTCTTCCAAAGAATGACGTTATCGTAAAAACTGCTCTCCCGGAACGCGGCATCCCGGGCTCCTGAGAGGTGAATGTTACTCCTGACGAGGCCTGTCTGCGGGTTGCGGACAGTCAACAGATAGTTTTGGAGGGAGGCCTCGATGCCAGAGCCGTACTGGTGTTGGAGTTGAAAAGCGACTTGCCGTGTTGCGGGGATGCTTTCCAGTTTGGTTAGCAGGGCGAAGATACTGAACATACTGTCTGAGGGGTAGTTCCAGAAGTTGAAGGCCAAAGCTCGTCGGGGAGTGATCGGCAGTAGAGTGGTGACGGGATGATGTAGCTGTTGCATTGAGCTAAGAGCGTAAGCCAGCGACTGAACGGCGATTCGCTCTCGATTGTGCAAGTCGGTCGTATTGATAGCTGTCTGTGGGTCGAGCAGGTCCTGGTAGAAGATACTCATATTACGGATATAGAGGCCACCAAACTGGTCCCCGGATATAATGTAGGGTTTGTTTGGGTTGAAACGAAGCTTGTAAATGTTATCCACGATTGACTGCTCGCTTCCTGCCGGCATCTTGGGGCTTGAGAGGCGATCCCATACGACTGTGACGGCCTGTTCGTAGTAACCAACGGCGCTAGCTAGCCAACCGCTGTAAAAGTGGGGAGTATAACGAGTCGTAAGGACCACCTTGCCGTTCGAGAAGTGGGTTGTGAAAGGAGCCTGGACAAACGTATCGCTGCTGTATGGATTGGCCGAGATGCAGTAGATGGCGGATGAGACTATGAGAATCAGAACTGTCGCAATGGCCCAGAGCCACTTCTTGCGAAACCAGGGCTTGACTCGTGAGCCGATACGCCGTAGCTTCTCGGCAATTGTATTAACTTTCAGGGGCATAATCACCTCAAAGCATAGCACTTCACTCGCCATGGCTAAAGGGCGGGGACTACTACTTGACTTTATATAATGCTTGTGTTTTAATTATGTTCGATAACGTTGCTATATTACTCTCAAGTGAGATAATAATAAGAGTCATGGCAAAAAAGAAAAAGCGAATATCCAAAGCAGCCAAGAAGAAGCAGATGGCCGAAAGAAGTCTACCTGAGGGGTTCTGGCCACAAGTCTGGGCGGTCTGTATTGCCGTTGTAGCGATACTGTTGGTTCTGGCCCTCTTCGGGATTGGTGGACCGCTACCACATGTCATTCTTAAGGCTAGCAAGTGGGCGGTCGGTTTTGTAACTTATCTTCTCCCAATCATTCTCCTCTACTTTGTGGTCGAGACATTTAGGGCCGAAAATAACAGACTACCGCTAGCAATGAAGTTAGCAGCGTTTGTCTTCGCCGCCGCTATTGCTGGTGCTGGTGGGCTGCTTAGCTCTACACAATCTCTTAGCCTCGCCGAAAACGGCCAGAATGGAGGAGTTGTTGGTTTTGGTATCGACCACTTTATGCTGATGTTTCTCGACACCACCGCCAGCCTGATTGTCCTAGTCGTCCTTGCCCTCGTGGCCGGCCTATATGTTGTCCAGCTTCACCCGAAGCATATCGTTCAAGTCATCGCCAAGCTGTTCTCCCGTGAAGGAGCTGGTGAAGATAACAAGGCCGTCGCAGAGAAGATCGGTACCTTTAAGATCGACGACAGTTCGATCGGCGAGAAAGGCTTCAAACTCAATGAGGGCGTACCGGCTGAGATCAGCTCTGGTAAAGGTCGTCTTAGTAGTTTTCGCAATAGCATTGATCCGAACCAAGCCGATGAGCAGTCGGCACTTACGACCTCCTCAGACCCTGAGTGGGTGACCCCAAGTCTCGATCTACTGGAAAAGAAGCAACAGCCTGCAGATGCCGGTGATGTTAAGGGCAATGCGCAGGTAATAAAGGACACGCTTGCTGAGTTCAGTATTGATGTGGAGATGGAGGGTGCCAACATTGGGCCCAAAGTCACCCAGTATACACTTAAGCCACCGGCAGGCGTCAAACTGACGCGCATCACTGCCCTGGAGACAAACCTAGCCCTAAATCTAGCTGCCCAAGCCATCCGTATTGAGGCTCCGATTCCGGGTCAACGGGCAGTTGGTATAGAAGTGCCAAACCGACGTGCAGCCGACGTTCGGCTTCACGGCATTTTAGAAAGTAAGAACTGGCAGAGTTTGAACTCACCACTGAGCTTTGCGGTTGGGCGGGATATTGCCGGTACTGCAGTCGTCAGTGAACTTGATAAGATGCCTCATCTCATGATCGCCGGTCAGACCGGGTCTGGTAAGTCAGTCATGATTAACACGCTTCTAATGAGTTTGCTGTACCACAACACGCCGGCTGACATGAAGCTCATCTTGGTTGACCCGAAGCAGGTCGAACTAACTCCCTACAATGACATTCCATATCTACTGACACCTGTTATCACTGCCCCCGAGAAGTGTATTAGCGCGCTCAAATGGGCGGTGAATGAAATGGATCGACGCTACAACTTATTGGCTGAGTCTGGTCAGCGCAATATTGATGGCTATAACAGGCTAGATAACAGAGAAGAAGGCAAGATGCCATACATCATCATTGTCATTGACGAGTTGGCAGACCTTATGATGTTGGCTGCCCGGGATGTTGAAGCCCTGATCGTCCGCTTAGCCCAGAAGGCACGAGCTGTCGGTATCCACCTCGTTCTCGCCACTCAGCGTCCTAGTGTCGATGTCATCACGGGCCTTATCAAGGCTAATATCCCGGCTAGGATTGCTTTCACCGTTGCCAGCCAAGTTGACTCACGTACTATCCTTGATCAAGCCGGCGCGGAAAAACTGCTTGGTGAAGGGGATATGTTGATGCTGACTCCTCAAATGAACAAGCCAAAGCGTATTCAGGGAGCCTACATCACTGAAGGTGAAGTCATGAAAGTAACCGATTATCTTCGCAAACAGCGAGCACCAGAATACGATCCGGAGATCATTGCCCAGCAAGTTCAGCTTAGCGGTAAAGGTGGGATTGTCATGGACATGGGTGGTGCCGATGACGATATGTATAAAGATGCAGTCCACGTTGTCACTGAGAGTGGCAAGGCTAGCGCCAGCCTCTTACAAAGACGGCTTCGCGTTGGGTACGCCCGAGCTGCGCGGCTGATTGAGATGATGGAGGAGCAAGGGATCGTCGGTCCAGCCGATGGGGCTCGGCCTCGTGACGTTCTAATTGGCAGTGCGGACGAAGTCTTTGGTGGCGAAGAGTAGCTAAGGTTAGGCAACCGTGACATGAAATATATTTATGTCAATGCACGTGCTTGACGTATACGCTTTTTGTACGGTAGAATAACAGAGGTAAATATTAACTCGACTTAGTGTGTCGACTAAGTAACTACCAAACTGGTAGTTTCCATGGGAGTAAAACGTGAAAGAGTACGAACTAACCGTTCTTCTACATCCAGATCTTGAGATCGATCTCGAGAAACCACTGGGTAAAATCAAGAAACTTATTAAAGATAGTGGCGGCACTATCTCGAAAGAGGACAACTGGGGCAAGCGCCGGCTGGCATACTCGATTAAGAAAGAGAGCTTTGCTGTCTACGTCTATTTTGAACTTCAACTGCCACCTGAGGGTGTGAAGAAGGTCAATGATACCCTTAATATCACCGACGAAGTGCTGCGCTTCTTGCTCGTTAAGGCCGATCTAAAAGCTCGCTTGGCAGCGGAAGAGCGTGAGAAGGAAGAGGCAGCAGCAGAAAAAGAGGCTAGCAGTAGCAGTAAAGAAGAGGAGGGCGAAAAAGATGTCTAAGAGTATCAATCAGGTAATTCTAATGGGGAACCTGACCCGTGATCCAGAACTACGGACCACCCCAAGCGGGCAGAGTGTCTGCAGCTTCTCACTTGCTGTCAATCGTAGCTGGCAGGGTGCCGATGGTACTCAGCAGGATGCTGTAGATTTCTTTGACGTAACGGCCTGGGGCAAGTTGGGAGAACTGGTCGACCAGTATCTTCGTAAGGGCCGTAAGTGTCTCGTTATGGGCCGACTGAGCCAGCGAAGCTGGGAGCAGGATGGCCAGAAGCGAAACAAGGTTGAGGTAGTCGCTAATGACGTAACCTTCCTTGACGGTGGCGGAGGGCGAGACAATACTTCGAGTGATGATACTCCAGCACCGAGTGGCAAGAGCTCTCCAAAGAAAGATGATTCCTCCGATGATGACGTCTCGATCGAAGACGTTGACGAAAAAATTGATTTAAGCGAAATCCCGTTCTAATCTCTTAAGGAGTACAAGATATGCATCGAAGATACAAGATGGACAAAGACCTCTTCTTTGATTACAAGGATGCCAAGAGCCTACAGCGTTTCATGAACGCCTACGGGCAGATCGAGCCAAGCTCAAAGACAGGTCTAAGCGCTAAGCAACAACGGCGCCTGGCCGTAGCCATTAAGCGAGCACGTCACCTGGCTTTGCTGCCGTTTGTCGTCTAAGTAGGCCCTCGTCTCATGTTTGGTGTAACCGATCTCAAAAAAGGTACTCTCGTTGAACTTGAGGGAACCCCATATAAAATAGTTGACTACGCTCAGAAGCAGCTCGGTAGGGGCGGGTCTATCGTTAATGTGAAGCTCAAGAGTCTGACTGACGGTCGGGTACTGGACCGTACTTTTAAGGGTGCTGAAAAGATCCAGCCGGCACACGTTGAAAACCGAACTGCTCAGTATCTCTACAACGACGGCACGACGTTCTTCTTCATGGATCCGTCGACATTCGAGCAGCATGAGATTAATAAAGAGATTGTGGGCGACGGGAAGTCGTACCTTGTTGAAGGAAGCGATGTCGCGCTGCAGTTATTCAATGGCCAAGTTATAAACGTCGAGCTTCCAAAGAATGTTAATCTCAAAGTAACCTATGCCGAACACGCTGTTAAGGGTGATACCAGTAGTAGTGTTCAGAAGAATGCCACAGTTGAAACCGGCCTGACGATAAAAGTTCCAATCTTTGTGAATGTTGGTGATCTGATCAGCGTTGATACCGCAAGTGGCGCGTACCGCGAGCGGGTTAAGAATTAGACATTAAATCTAAACTCAACAATATCATCGGGCTGCATGACGTAATCCCTGCCTTCGGTACGCATCTTGCCGGCCGC
Source organism: Candidatus Saccharimonadales bacterium (assembly GCA_035945435.1). Taxonomy (NCBI): domain Bacteria; phylum Candidatus Saccharimonadota; class Candidatus Saccharimonadia; order Saccharimonadales (SeqCode); species Saccharimonadales bacterium (SeqCode). Next base: position 9,135 of record DASZAF010000011.1, read on the forward strand.
CTTTACGGCCGGTTCTGAACCAAGTGAGATAAGGTCATGGTAGTTCATAACTTGAGCTGCGATAAAACCTCGCTCGAAGTCAGTGTGTATGACACCAGCGGCTTGAGGAGCAGTAGCGCCTTTCTTTATGGTCCATGCTCGAGTCTCGTCAGGCCCGGAGGTCAGGTAGCTCTGTAGGCCGAGCTCGTCGTAGGCCGCACGGACCAGCTGCGAAAGGCCCGACTCATGTTGGCCGTAGGTTTCTAAAAGCTCCTTGGCCTCTGATTGATCAAGTGAACGGACCTCATCCTCCAGTTTGGCGGATATGAAAACGGCCTTGTTGGGCGCGACAAGCTGGCTGAGCTGCTGTTTCTTTGGCTCATTCGTTAGCCCATCTTCGCTGATATTGAATACATATATAAACGGTTTATTGGTGAGGAGATGTGCGTCAGCGAGTTGACCGAAGATCTCGGTTGTACTGAGTAGCTTGCCTTCTTCAAGGTAGGCCTTGGCTTGCTCGGTCATCTTTAAGACCGGCATTAGCTTTGGATCAAGACGGGCCTGCTTGGAAAGCGAGCTGTGCAGTCTGTTTTCGGTTGTCTGTAGGTCAGCCAGTATCAGCTCAGTATTAATGAGTTCGATATCAGCTTTGGGGTCGATCTTGTTATCGACGTGGGTAACGTTACCATCCTCAAACGCCCGCACTACTTGGCAGATAACCTGGCACTCGCGTATATGCGACAGAAACTGGTTGCCGAGTCCTTCACCTTTGCTCGCACCCCTTACGAGGCCGGCGATGTCGACGAAGGTGACTGTTGCAGGGATCACTTTCTTGCTGGAGTAGAGAGTGGCCAATTTTTCTAAGCGCTCATCAGGAACTGGAACGATACCAGTGTTTGGCTCTATGGTCGCAAAAGGGTAGTTGGCGGCCAGGATATTATTATTGGTCAGCGCGTTAAAAAGCGTCGATTTGCCGACGTTTGGGAGTCCGACGATTCCAACGGAGATACTCATATTCAGCTCTGCTCTGTAGCCTGCGTGAGTGCTGGCTTAACGAATTGATTATAACAGAGAAGATCGTCGTATTCGTAGTTGTAATATTCAGCTAAAAATGTTATAATATAGCAACTATGAACGATGCCGAGTTCGCACAAAAAGTACCAGAAGCGATGGCAAACATACATTCACGGGGTGAACATGGGACTCCGGGTATGACTGCGCTGGAGATCTCGAATGAGGTACACGGAAAGGAACGAGGTCGTGTCATACGACCACCCCAGCTCCAGTTGGTACTTGGTGTTCTTGCCTCGACTGGTCAGCTCCAGGCAATTGATCGAAGTGGCAGGCGCCGTCCTGTAGATGTCAGTACGCCAGGGAATCGCGGTACGCTTTACCAGCTTACTGCCGATCCGCGTAGGGTAAGGATACCCATCAGATAATCGGTCACCTATAATCATCTATATGGTGAGGTCTACTAATAACCGACACTCTTGGTCACTTCTAAGTGGCTCTGCACATGAGGTAGCACCAAGACTTCTCGGCTCTATTTTGGAGAGAACCGTCGACGGTAAGATAGTCCAAGTCCGCATCGTTGAGACTGAGGCATATGATCAGTCTGACGCAGCCAGCCATAGCTATAAAGGCCGTACTGCTCGAACGGAGATCATGTTTGGTGAGCCAGGTTATCTATATGTCTATTTTACCTATGGTATGCATTACTGCTGCAACATCGTTGTCAGCAAGCCAGGTTATGGCGCGGCGGTGTTGTTAAGGGCTGCCGAGCCAATCGAAGGAACAGACACGATAAGTGGCTTCAGGGTGGGAAAGAGCGGAGTGGAGTTAACTAACGGCCCGGCCAAACTTTGCCAAGCGCTGGCTATCGACAAGAGCCTAAATGGCCATGACCTTCGCCGAGGACCACTAAAGCTTATTCTTCAACCTCCGCTTCGCCACAACCAAATTACCCAAACTACGCGAGTTGGTATCAGTCACGCCAAAGACGTTCCGTGGCGATTCTATATTAATGGCAACCCGTATGTCTCTAAACCTTAAATCAGACTTGGATTCGCCGGAAACAGAGTGTCCCGAAACTGACCAAGATAACGACGGTCAAACCAAGCACTAGGAAGTCTTTCTCTATCCCGAAGTGGGACTGATGAATAAGCACATCCCGCATTGCATCGACGGCATAGGAAAGGGGATTAAATTCAGCGATGATACGAAGAACTCGCGGTGCCCCAGCAAGGGGGAAGAAGGCGCCCGATAGAAAGTAGAGCGGGAGAATGATGAAGTTGTTTATTGATTGAAAGGCAGGGAAGTTGTCGATGATAGAACCGAGGCCGGCGCCAAGAGCCGTAATCGCGATAGCCATGGTGGCCATAATAAGAAAAGCGACCGGGACCAGCGCCCAGTTATAAGGTCGGAAGCCGATGAAAAGAGCAATCACGAGAACTAGGGTGCCTTGGAGCATCGAGATGGTTGCGCCACCGAGGACGCTACCAAGTAGGACATGAAGACGACCAACGGGAGCAACCAAGGCTTCCTTAAGGAAGCCAAAGAGTCGGTCAAAAACAACATTGATACCCCAGAAGATGGATGAAAAAAGGATTGTCTGAATAACGACACCTGGCACCAGAAAATCGATATAGTTACCTTCGCCGGCCCGCTTGTAGATCGCGCCAATACCATAGCCGAGAGCGAGCAGGAAGAGAAGAGGTTGACCGATGGCGCCGATAATTCTTGAATGTGAGCTCCGGTACTTTTTGATCTGCCGTAACCAGAGTATAAATATGACTCTCACTGCCGCCTCCTTGCCCCCACACGTGCTCGGAAACTATCACTGGCACTCACTGTCTCGTCGCGAATAGCAGTACCGGTCAGTTTGAGGTAGGCGTTCTCGAGTGAAGTAGTGTGAGTCTGTTTACAAAGTTCCTTGGTCGAACCAAGAGCAACGATCTTGCCGTGATCGATAATGGCGATTCTCTCGGCCACCACCTCAGCCTCCTCGAGATAATGTGTTGTGAAGAAGATGGTCATGCCAGTCTCTTTGTTGAGTTTTTCAACATAACTCCAAAGTAGCCGTCGGGTTTGAGTATCGAGCCCGAGCGTTGGTTCGTCAAGGAAGAGGATCTTAGGCTGATGAAGGAGCCCACGAGCTATTTCGAGGCGTCGCTTCATGCCACCTGAAAAAGTCTTAACTTGACTTGCCTGCCTCTCCTTTAAGTCCACGAGCTCAAGCAGCTCCTCGATTCGTGGCCGAATTTTACGGCGTGACATCCCATAGAGGACTGCATGAAACTCCATGTTCTCATAGGCGGTTAGATCATCATCAAGGCTTGGGTCTTGGAAGACAACACCGAAAGATCGCCTCGCACCTATTTGGTCGCTAATCACGTTATGACCAGCCAGCTCGAGTTCCCCAGAAGTTGGCCGGAGAAGGGTAGTTAACATCTTGATTGTCGTACTCTTGCCGGCGCCGTTAGGGCCGAGGAAGGCAAAGATCTGACCCGTTGGGATGGTTAAGTTAATATGATCAACGGCGATGACTTCGTCGAAGTTTTTAACGACATCTTTAAGAATGATGGCCGGCTGTCTTTCTGAACTCATGGTCTCCTGGCTGTGGTGCGTCTGATCAGTATTTTAAGTGTTATTTACTTGAACAGGTCCAACGTTGACTATTTGGTTAGTCGAACCTCTATAGATTATGGCGATTTTCTCGCTGGTGTAGATGAGGACGTAGTCACCGTTCTGGGCGTCCTTGAAGAACGACTGACCAGCTAACTTGCTGATGTCCTTGATCTGAGCAACAGTAGGTTGGCCTGAAGGAAGTTGATAGAGCCGACTAACCTCCTGGATAACTTTTTGGCTGTTTGCCTTGGCTTGCTGCTGAGGCGAAGCTTGCAGGTGATGATATTGCATAAAGAAGTAAACACCTGAAATGAGCAGTATGACGGCCAAAACGCCGCCGCCGATGAGCATATACCTGTGTTTTTCGCTCAGCATAGATCTCCTCTCAACATAACCCGTAAGCACTATGGTAGTCTAACGGGACTTGGCTTGTCAATTTTCAGATAGGTATCTCAATAAATAGAGATCATAAAGCTTATCTTTTTGTTATACTACTCTCATGAGTGGCGAGGAGAAATCTGCTGAGCCTGACAATGGCCTGGTCGCCAAAAAGTCACCGTGGTGGTTCGGGCTTCGGTCGCCCTGGCTTTACTTAATGGTTGTGGTCATCCTCGTCGTGATCGGTGTTGGACTGATTATCTACACAAAACATCAGGACAATAACAACCCAAAAGTCCAAGCCTTGCCGTTTAACGTTGTTATGCAACAGAGCCAGTCACTAACAAATATCTCGCAATATGCTGCCGCTGAAACTCTTCTGCGCAACTACCTCAATACGGACCCATCGCAGAATAACAAGCGAGATGCGTATGTACAGCTAGCGACTATCTATACCAACGCTTCGGACTATCGGACGGCTATTAGCTACTATCAGCAAGCAAACTCGATAGACAAGACACCACATCTAGATACAACTGAGGGCCTAGCTTATGCCTACCAGCAGATGGGAGATAAGACCCAGAGTATCCACTACTACAAGCAGGCTATCTCAATTCTTCAAGGCATGCATAATCCATATCTGCAGTCCGTTGTCCAGAATATGCAGTACCAGCTAAGCCAGTTACAAGGGGGTGCATGAAGAAATTTCTAACACATGCTGGCGTATTCGCTGTTGCTGTTTGTGGTTTCATTTTTATTATGGCTTCTCCGGCACACGCCAGTCAGACATGTCCAGGTGGTAACGTTGGGGGTGTTGCCGAATGCCATGGTTACTTTACGAACCGGGACTTGGAGCAGGGTGGAACGGTCTGTTGTTCCAACGTTATTGATAACGGAGGAGCTGGTTTAACCGCAGTTGATAACTTAACCAAGTTCGAGAACACCGAAAGCAACCTTCTCAACGGCGGCAACCAGCAGGATAGCGAAGGAGCAGCCTTTCATATCGATATGATGCTTGGTAAAGACTTTGACGATGCAGGGCTCGGCGACGTTAACCGAGGAGTAAACTACGCCAAAGCAAACTTTGGGACATGGAAGGCTCTTGTTGAGAACTACTGCACTTCATCAGTTGTCAACAATCGATGCACCGGTGTTGGTGGGCGAAAGGCCGACTTTAAACAACTTAAGACGTTCAGGGTACCCTTCGTTAACTCGCTCTATTCAAACTGGGTCTATGGTGATGACGCCTTCTTTACCCAAACGAATAGCACCGGTGGTGATATGACAGTCGATACCATTGTCTTTACCAACCCAGATGGCTCGACGTTTGATATTAAGAAAGAGTGTGGCAACCTGCTTGGGGATCTAAGTCCACTTTCGATGCAGAACCCGGCGGATTATAAGGCCTCAAGTACCGTAAACCCGAATCAGATTGCACTAGGCCAGACGGCCACTTTCGATAACTATATAACTGTATCGAACTACGCCGGGCCTGATAATGTGGGTTGGCAGATGCAGCGGACCGTCAATGGTAATCCGGTCGGCGGACCCACAACCGGCACGCTTGCTACCACTGGTAACGGACTCAAACGCGTGTTGCAAGATACCTATACCGATGTCAACGATCCTCCCGGGACGGTCGTTTGCGACAACTTCAGCATAGATAACCCGCCTCCAGATAGTCAGGTGCCAGTCAGAAACTCCCAGGCATGCGTTACAGTGCTGGCCCAGCCCTACTTAACAGTGACTGGTGACGACGTCTGGGCAGGTAGCGACTTCAACTATGCCGGAGTTGCCAATCCGTGTTCGACGGTGCGCAATTCAAATATTAAGACTTGGGTAAGCCCATCGGGCTATGGCTCGTTTGGTCAGTATGCAGTTATGGCTCTTGGCACCATCACTGGCATGGGTTCTAATGGATCACCCGGCAATGCTGGTAATACCGGTCTGACGTTTGCTAATACTCCATCCAATGGTAGGCTTGGTGATTCGACTCGGTGTGTACCCGACTACTACAACGCGGTTGGCACAGGCGGCACACCACTGGGAGGTGCGGTTGATCCAGATACACTCACCTCCAAGCTCTACTATCGCAATGGAAATCTCACGATCAATGGCGGCGGGGCGACCGGAAAAGTCGGCGGGGGAGTTCATGCAGCGATAGTTGTCAATGGAACCGTTACTATAAAAGGAGACGTGACCTATCCCGGGACGTATAGTTCACTAAATGATATCCCTTCGCTTTGGGTGATTGCCAACGGTAATATCAATATCCAAGAGAACGTCGGCACCATTACGGGCTTCTATGTTGCTGAGGGCAAAAACGCCGGTCCAGTTAGCGGGGTAGTCCAGACATGCGTAAAGACGGGCAGCAACACCACGTATAACCCGTTAACGACTGCCGTCTGCAACTCAACCTTGACGGTTAATGGCGCCTTGCTTGCAAAGCAAGTCTACTGGCAGAGGACGAACGGCACTGTTGCTGCCGGCCAACCGCCAGCTGAGCAGATACAATTCTCTCCAGAACTATATCTCGAGAGCCCACTTATGAATACCTCTCCACCGGGAGGACTCTCGACGAACGAATTTACTCAGTTGCCACCTGTTTACTGAGTTGCTCAGCCCACAATCTGCAGCTCGGTTAATAGTTATACCTGTTCTCATCACGCTTATCTTTTTGCTATACTACCTTCATGGATGGCGATGAGAAGCCTGCTAAGCTGGAAGGTGCTGCTGTCACTAAAGGGACGCCGTGGTGGTTTGGTTTTCAGACGCACTGGCTTTACGTTGTTATCGCTGTAGTTCTGATTGGTGGTGGGATTGGTCTGATCGTATGGGAGCACCACCGTAATAACGAACTACCTGGTCCAGCCGCAGTCACTTTGGCCGATACGGATCTTATTAATAAGGAAGCGAATGCTGCCGTTGCAAATGGTGACATTAGTGAGGCATTGAATATCTACAATCAAAATATACCCAATGCTGCCAATAAAACTGTTCAAGGTGAGCTCAATGGCGAGGCTGCAAGTATCGCCTATGATGCTAACCAGTATCAAACAGCTCTCAAGTATGCGCTTGTCTGGGACGCCGATCTCCCGACTGCTGACACAAGCTCGATGGTCGCTCAGATATACCAACAGCTTGGCAATAAGACGCAGGCCATCAGCTACTACCAGAAAGCAGCCCGAGAAGTTCCTGCGCACCCGATTTCGGGTTATACGGGTTCGTACTATCAAGGTATCGCCCAGCAACTCGGTGGGGGTGGTGTTCAGTGAACGCAATGGAGCTGGCTAAAAGGCTACTAAGGCATCGAAGCTTTAAGGTCGGTCTTTTTATCTTTGCAGTCGTGCTCAGTTCGTTTACTTTTGCGCCCCATCACGCCAGCGCATTGACGGTCAAGACACCGGGTAGGGAGTGGAACGTCGGCTGGTTCCACGGCTACTTCAATAATGAGCTTGAATACTGTGGTAGTGGTAACGGCAACTGCGGCAGTAATGGGCCAGGCCCGTACTGTAACTTTCAAGCCTGCGGTGGCGGAAGCGATGTTAATGACGTGCTTCCACATGACTACAGCTGTGGTGCCAATCCCAATCAGGCAATTCCAGTGCAATGTGTTGCCGGCAGCGGGAGCGACAATACGCGTGTCCATAGCCTTATAAGTTTCTTGCAGGGTGAGAATGGCTCAGGCAACCCGCGACGGCATACTGGATCTGGCTTTATCTATAACGGCTTGGTAGGCAATAAAGCGAGAGACCCTAAAAATAGGGGAGTCAGCGGAGGGCAGTGGAGCGGGCTTGAGACGCTTATAGATGCTGAGCTAGCTGACGGGCAGATCAGTATCAGCTGGGATATGAGCGTTACGACGTGGTATAACACATATTCAAGCTGGCTACCGGATGGCAACGCCGATGTGACCTACTACTGTGGAGTCAGCCAATGCGGTGGCGGTGGCGGTGGGCAGACTGGCGAGGCCATTGTCTTCTTCGATCATGGCAACAACCCACTGTTTGTGCTCTTCAGATCATGTGCTAACCCGGGTGGAGAGATGAACGGGCTACCGCCACTCAATAATCCAGCCAGCTACGCGGCCTCCTCAACAGTCGACACCAGTACCCTAACTCTGGGCCAGACGGCCACCTTCAAGAACTATATAGATGTTTCAGACTACTCCTCACCTGATAATGTTGGCTGGCAGGTGCAGCGGACTGTAAATGGTAGTCCCGTGGGAGGCCCTACGACTGGCACACTTGCTACTAGCGGGAATGGTCTAAAAAAAGTCGAAACGGATACCTACACAGATGTTAGTGATCCTCCCGGGACGGTCGTCTGTGACGACTTTAGTATCGATAACCCGCCTCCCGATAGTGAGGTCACGACAAGAAACTCAAGTGCCTGTACGACCGTCTTAGCGCAGCCGTATCTAACGGTGAGCGGTAATGATGTGTGGGCCGGAAGCGACTTCAACTATGCCGGAGTTGCCAACCCGTGTTCAACCGTACGGAACTCTAACATAAAGACATGGGTGAGTGCGTCAGGCTACGGCTCGTTTGGCCAGTACGCCGTTATGGCTCGCGGTACTATTACCGGAATGGGCTCGAATGGCTCTTCTGGCAACGCAAACAATACTGGCTTCACATTCGCCAATACTCCCGTGAATGGAAAGCTGGGCGACTCGACTCGATGTGTACCCGACTATTACAACGCGGTCGGTACGGGCGGAACCGGGCTTGGTGGCTCCGTCGACCCGGATACGCTCACCTCTAAGATCTATTATCGTAACGGCAACCTTACTATTAACGGTGGTGGAGCTACAGGACAAGTCGGCGGGGGAGTTCATGCAGCGATAGTTGTCAACGGAACAGTCACAATTAAAGGAGACGTGACCTATCCAGGTACTTACAGTTCTCAAACGGATATACCGTCTCTATGGGTAATTGCCAATGGCAATATCAATATCCAGGATAACGTGGGTACCATTACTGGCTTCTACGTCGCCGAAGGTAAAAACGCAGGCCCAACCAGCGGGGTAGTCCAGACATGCGTAAAACCAGGCAGCACTACTACTTACAACCCACTTACAACAGGCGTCTGCAATACGACTTTGACGGTTAAAGGAGCACTTCTCGCCAAACAGGTCTATTGGCAGAGAACGAACGGCACCGTTGCTGCCGGTCAACCTCCTGCAGAACAGATACAGTTCTCGCCTGAGCTCTTCCTGGAAAGCCCGTTGATGAATACGAGCCCGCCTGGTGGTCTATCGACCAACCAATTTACACAACTCCCACCCGTCTACTAACCTTACGTTTATCAGATAACTATTCTTAACAAACTAATTTTGCTTATGGTAGAATGCAGAGAGTATGAATATATTTAACGCGGTGGGCGACTTCTTTGCGCTTGACATTGGCGCAACTTCACTCCGGGTGGTGCAACTAAAGAGAGCAGGACACTCGTGGTCGCTTGTCCGCTACGGTCTAGCGCCGATTGATGTCAAACTTGCTATGAGCGATGCCACTGAAGACCAGCGCAAGGTAGGTGACGCGATTATTGCACTTGTTACGCAGGTTGGTCTGACTACAAACAATGTGGTGGCAGGCATACCTTCTAACAAGATGTTCGCAACGGTTGTTGATTTACCACATCTATCAAAGGCCGAACTTGCTAGTACAATTAAGTACCAAGAAGATCAATATATCCCCATACCTATTGGCGAAGCCAAAGTCGATTGGGCGGTACTCGGTACCTCTCCGCGCGATCCGCAAAAAGACGAGGTCTTACTTGCGGGTGTCACCAATAAGTTCAGCGAACAGCGTCTTGATATGCTCGAAAGCCTCGGACTTAACGTTGTCGCCATCGAGCCGGACGCCTTAGCTCTCTCTCGTGCGCTGATCCCGCTTGGCAATAACGATCCAATGATCATTCTCGATCTTGGTGACTATGCAACCGATCTGGTAGTAGTTGTCGGTGGCGCACCGCGGCTGATTCGTTCAATCCCAGTCGGCAGTAAGTCGTTTATAAAGGCAGCCGTTCAGACTCTCAGTATCGATGAGAATCAGGCGCAACAGTTTATCTACAAGTTTGGTCTACATCAGGACAAGCTTGAAGGACAGATTTACCGCGCACTTGAATCTACTGTCGACCAGCTTTATGCCGAGTTTGAGAAGTCGGTCAAGTTCTACCAGACACGTTACCCCAGCAGCCCGCTTAAGAACGCTATTCTATCTGGTGCGGCCGCCGTTATCCCAGGGTTCGGTGATCACATTACGCATAAGTCTGGTATGCCAGTGGTAATTGGGAACGCCTGGCAGAATGTGAGCTATCCGGGCAATATGCATGAAGATCTTATGAAGCTGGCAAGTACTTTCTCGGTAGCGGTCGGTTTAGCGGAGAGAAATCATGGTTGAGCTGAACTTACTGCCAGACGTAAAACGAGAGTATATTGAGACGCAACATCTCAAGCGCAACATAATAGCTCTCTCGATTCTTGCCATCCTTATCTCTATTGCTGTCGTAGTTCTCATGGCTTTCTATGTCAACGTTGTTCAGTCGATTGCTCAAACGAATGTTAAAAACGACATCACGAAGAGCACGACTCAGCTGCACGCTATTCCGCAGCTTTCTAAAATTCTCACTGTGCAAGATGCACTTAGTACGCTGCCAACACTCAAGAGCCAGCAAGTAATCAATTCACGTCTATTCGCTTATCTAACTGATCTCGTCCCTACAACCGTAGCTTTGAATAAGCTCGATATCGAACAGTCGGCCACTTCTATTGAATTTGACGGTGTCTCCCAGGACTACACATCACTAAATGTCTTTGCCGATGACTTAAAAGATGCACAGTTGACCTATGGCCCTTCAAACAATCGCCAAACTATCCAGCCGTTTAGCAAGGTTGTCATAACGAGTGCAGACCAGTCAAACAATACGACGACTCCCGGAGTTAGCTTCCAGATAACGATGAACTTTAACTCGGTCATCTTCGCCCAAACAACTACTAGCCCGACGATAAATATTCCGAATATTAATCCGAACCAACAATTTGCCCAATCGGGTCAGATCTTTGGGGGTAATGGTCAATGAAACAACCAGTCACAGGCAAAGCTCTAAATTTGGGAAAGAGGCAGAAGATTGAGAAAGCCAACAATGCTATCTTGGTGATTGTTGCCGTAGCTGCGGTTTTTGTCTCCATGGCCCTTGTAACATGCAACTTCCTCTGGAAACAGATACAGCATAACGATCGTGTCTACAAGAAAGAGAAGAGTGTCAGTAATCTCCTTAAGGAAAACGTTACAAGCGCTCAGAACTTATCTGCTCAATACCAACTGATTAACTCATCAAGTAGTGTCGCAAACGCCCAGACGATACTTGATGCTCTTCCGCCTACCTATGACAACCCTGATCTACTAGCTTCAATCCAGACAGTTGTTGAGCAGAGTGGGCTAAGTCTTGTCTCTTTGACGTCAACCGACCTCAATGGCCAAGTCTCAGACATGTCTGCTACTCCTGCACCTGTTCAGATTCCATTCTCGCTTCAGGTCTCGGGGACATACCAGCAGGTCAATACGCTCGTCACTAACTTGGAAAACACTATCCGGCCTATGGACGTCGAGGCGATAGTGCTCTCGGGCACCGATAGTAGTATGACTGCGACACTCACCGTCAACACCTATTACCAACCAGTAAAGTCACTCAACGTGTCAACGCAGGAGGTTAAATAGATGAAAAAGAATGACATCGCAGTTATAATCCTCATTGTCTCTATAAGCCTTGTCGTCTCATTCTTTGTTGGCAAATCACTTCTTGGCAGTCCAGCAAATAAACCAGTTGCTGTTGAGGTCGTTCAGCCGATTAGCGGAACGTTCACAACTCCAAGCACAGCCATCTTTAATAGCCAGGCAATCAATCCAACTCCAGCCATATCGATTGGTAACTCTAACCAGCAACAGCCCTTTGGCCAGTAGCCTGAGAGGTAGATCTTGAGTGTTATCTTCGATGACGATCACCAGAAGAAGTTTGAACAGGTACTTCTGACCGAGAAGCTCTTTTCGAGTACAAAACTTAAAGAATATAAGGAGGCTGCCAGCCAAGCTGAGACGCCTTTTATAAGCTACCTTGTTTCGAACAAGCTCATTAGTGATGAGAACCTAACGCAGATACTAGCCAAGATCGCGGGTGTGCCGTATGTTAACCTAACCGGCGTCTATGTTAACCAACAGATCTTGGAATTGCTGTCCAAAGATATTGCCGAACACTTTATGGCTGTGCCGCTCAGCGAGCTGCAAAATCGTCTAGCTGTTGCTATGCTCGATGCGACCAACGTTCAAGCAGTTGACTATCTTGCCAACAAAATAGGGAAGCCTCTCAAGGTCTACATGGCCTCAGAGAGCGGTATCCGGCGTATTCTCGACCAGTATGGGACAAATCTTCAGGAGGGGGTCAGTGCTGCCATCTCATCAGTCGATCAACAGCAGCAACAAGACAAGGCCGATAAAGAGAAGGAAAAAAAGAAGAGCACCAACCAGGACATCAAAACGATTGTCCAAGACTCTCCGATCAGTCGAGCGCTGAGTACCATACTTGAGTATGCGGCCAAGGCTCGTGCCTCGGATATCCACATTGAACCACTCGAAGATGGTCTGAAAATTAGGGCTCGTGTCGACGGTGTCTTACGCGAGATTATGAAACTTCCGAAGTCAATTGAGCCGGCTCTCGTCTCAAGAATCAAGATTCTTGCCAATCTCAAAATTGACGAGCATCGTATTCCTCAGGACGGTCAGTTTACTGTCCGGGTTGCTGAGAGAGAGATTGACCTTCGTATCGCTATCTCGCCGGTAGTTTGGGGTGAGCAGGTTGTTATTCGTCTTCTAGATAAGTCGAGTTCGACTTTCAGGCTAGAAGACATGGGGTATACAGGGCGTGCTTTGAGGGTTATCCGAGAGGGCATTAAGAAGCCAAACGGCATGATCTTGACAAGTGGTCCAACGGGCTCGGGCAAGAGCACCTCGCTCTACGCTCTGATTGAAGAGATCAAGAGTGATGCCATTAACATTGTTACACTTGAAGACCCTGTTGAGTATAAGATTGATGGGGTAAACCAGATCCAGGTAAATCCCGAAGTGGGTCTCACTTTTGCAACTGGGCTACGATCCATCCTTCGGCAAGACCCCGACGTAGTGCTCGTAGGCGAGATTCGTGATTCAGAGACGGCAAATTTGGCCGTCCAGGCTGCTCTGACGGGTCATCTTGTCTTTTCGACCCTGCACACTAACTCGGCCGCTGGGGTTCTGCCACGCCTCCTCGATATGGGTATCGAACCATTCTTAATTGCCTCAACGGTTGTTACGGTGATCGGACAGCGTCTTGTCAGACGGATTGCCCCCGATAACAGGATGGCGGTCCAATCGACCAGTATAGAGACAGAGTCAATCCATGAAACTTTAGGCAGATTGCTACCACAAACAAAAGCTGACGTTGCGGCTATGGCGGCTGATTTAGGCTATAAAGACTTGCCCCTTGCAACCCAAACAGCTTATACTTTGGTAAAGGGCCAGGACACCCCTCAAGCCCCAGACGGCTATTTAGGCCGTGTCGGTCTCTATGAGGTTATGGAGATCACAGAGGGAATACAGCAGATGATCATAGAGCACAGAACAAGCTCTGAGATCCAAAATAGGGCAATCACGGATGGGATGATCACGATGCGTCAAGACGGTTACCTCAAAGCACTGATGGGTATCACTACACTTGAAGAGGTAAATCGTGTCGCAGCTAACAGCGCATGATGCATGAAAGGATGTGGGCGTGAAACAAGAGGTTAGGATCGAACTATTACTAGAGGAGGTCATTCGACGCAAGGCGTCGGATCTTCATGTCCAAATAGGTCTGCCTCCTATGCTTCGTGTTGATGGTCGTCTTACTCCTATTACTGAGTACGATCCGCTTAACGAAGAGTCGATTGAACGGCTCATCTTCTCGATTCTTGATGATGACCAGAAGCAGATTCTTCTAAAGGATAAAGAGTTTGACTTCTCGTTTGCCTTCGGCGACTTGGCCCGATTCCGTGTCAACGCATTCCACGAGCGAGGTAACTTAGCGGCCGCCCTGCGGCTTATCCCTAACGAAATTAAAACTGTCGAAGAACTTGGTCTCCCGGGCATTGTTAACAACTTTACGAACTACCCACGTGGACTAGTCCTTGTCACTGGACCGACAGGTTCTGGTAAATCAACAACTCTAGCAGCGTTAATCGATCGTATCAACAGCGAGCGAGCGGACCACATCATCACAATTGAGGACCCGATCGAGTTCACCCATAAGTCAAAGAGATCGGTTATCGTTCAGCGAGAGGTTCACTATGACACCTACTCATTCTCAGCGGCCCTTCGCTCGAGCCTGCGTGAGGATCCAGACGTTGTCCTGATAGGTGAGATGAGGGATCTTGAAACGATCTCAGCTGCTATCACAATTGCCGAAACCGGCCACTTGGTCTTTGCTACTCTGCACACTAACTCGGCCGCTCAGTCGATTGATCGAATGATCGACGTCTTTCCACCTCACCAACAGCCCCAAATCCGCTCACAGCTTGCAAACATTCTAATGGCTATCTGTTCTCAGCGCCTCATCCCAGCTATTGGCGGTGGGCGTGTTGCCGGAGCCGAGATCTTAGTGGCAACACCAGCTGTGCGTAACATTATCCGCGAGGGCAAGGCTCATCAGCTAGATGCAGTCATCCAGACAGGCGGGCAGCTGGGTATGCAGTCGATGGATAAGACACTAGTCGGGATGATACAGGCTGGAACAATCACTTATGACGAGGCTCGTAACTATGCGGTTGATTTAGACGAGTTTGAGCGAATGATGAGGGGCTAATCCCAAATGCTTGTATTTGAGTACACTGCCAAAGACAGTAACAGCAACAAAGAAGTTAAATCCCAGGTTCAAGCTGAATCAGAGGTGGCGGCCGCTAGACTCCTGATGCGTCAGGGTATCATTCCGATCAAGATACATATGAAGGATGACGACTCGGATGCCCTCTTTAGCTTTATGAAGAAACGAGTCAAGACCAAAGACAGGATCATTATGACTCGACAGCTCTCGACGCTTATCAATGCTGGCCTACCGTTAACCCAGAGCTTACGCACGGTTGCTGCTCAGACAGACAGCAAACCACTCGTTATAGTTATCAACGACATTCTCTCCTCGGTTGAAGGTGGGAGTAGCCTCTCGGCCGCTTTAGCGAAACATCCCAATGTCTTTAACGAAGTCTACATTGCGCTTGTGTCTGCTGGCGAGACGTCTGGTACCCTTGACCAAGCTCTTGAGCGTATAGCCAACCAACAAGAAAAGGATGCGGAGATGCTCTCGAAAGTGAGGGGAGCTATGATCTATCCAGCCATCGTCTTGGTTGTCATTGGCTTTGTCATTGCTTTCATGCTTATTGAAGTCCTACCCCAAGTTAAAGGCCTCTATAAAAGCTTGGGTCTTCAGCTACCATTTCTAACTGCCATGATGCTTAGTATCGCTAACGCTGCCAAAAAGTTCTGGTGGCTTGTGATCCTTCTTATCGTAGCCTTAGTCTACTTCTTGAGACGATATTCCAAGACCGTCAACGGGCGAGCTGCTATCGATACACTTAAGATGCGTGCACCTGCGTTCGGCCCCCTTTTCATGAAGCTTTACATGGCTCGTTTCTGTCGGACTGGTGAGACATTGATGGCGACTGGAGTCCCCATGCTTGAGATGCTTCGTATTTCTGGCAAGGCGGTGGCAAATGTGCAGATTGAGAGATCCATCATGCGTGCTTCAGAGAAAGTGAAGGGTGGTAAAACCCTGTCCGAGGCAATCAAGAACGACGACAACTTCTTACCCCTTGTCCCTCAGATGATTAGCATCGGCGAACAGTCGGGTGCTATCGACAAGATGATGGGGAAGGCGGCAACTTTCTATGAGAACGAACTAGACAATGCAATCAAGTCTATCTCAACAATTATCGAGCCTGCGCTGATGGTCGTGCTAGCTGTCGTTGCTGGTCTCTTAGTTGGTGCCATCCTACTGCCGATCTACGGCCTCGTCGGCCAGAACCTGAATCTCGGATAAGTCTTGCAATATGGAATCTGTTAATATAATGTGGTACTGTTGAACATAAGCGTGTTAAAATTAAACAAATTAAACGAGCTATAAATAAGGAAGGGTGGTTATGAGTAAACTCAATCAGCAGAAAGGATTCACCATCATCGAGGTTGTCCTCGTGCTGGCAATTGCAGGATTAATATTCCTGATCGTCTTTCTTGCCTTGCCGGATCTTGAGCGGGCACGACGAAATACACAACGTAAGAGCGACCTAGGGCACATCGTATCTGCCCTCCAGAGTTATGCATCTAACAATGCTGGAGCATTCCCAACAGCGGCTAACTTCCAGGCATTCCTAAACCAGTATGAGCCCAACATGGCTGACCCGAGCACT
The DNA here is from genome assembly GCA_035945435.1 of Candidatus Saccharimonadales bacterium. Lineage (NCBI taxonomy): Bacteria > Candidatus Saccharimonadota > Candidatus Saccharimonadia > Saccharimonadales (SeqCode) > Saccharimonadales bacterium (SeqCode). The sequence goes on from DASZAF010000011.1 coordinate 25,585, forward strand.
AACGTCCAGTATGTCTACACCGCTGCTACGGTAGCACAGCTTGGTAACCCTGCTAAGTTTGCTCATGGCGATGTCGACTACTTCCCAGGCGATGTCTGTACCGCTGGTAGCCCAGCCGGAGGTGATGCCACACAAGTGGCGGTCGTTATGGCCCTCGAACCGGATGGCACTTTCGTCTGTCAATCCAACCAGTAGAAACATAGTTTGACTGGATAAAGTAATAACCCGCGTGAAAGCGCGGGTTATTGTATGTTTCCTGTTACTATAAGATGGTTATGGTAACAGCGCTCTTATTCGTCGTCGGACTTGCTTTCGGCAGTTTCGCAGGGGCCGTCGTCTGGCGCCTTCACGAAGGACGCAACTTTGTAACTGAACGTTCAGAATGCGAAAACTGCCACCACCATCTCAGTGTGGGCGATCTGGTCCCTGTTATTAGCTGGGTGGCGCTCCGGGGAAAGTGTCGGTACTGTCATCACAAGATCTCAGTCGAGCTGCCACTAGTTGAGCTACTAACGGGCTGTCTGTTTGCGCTGTCTTGGATTTATTGGCCGGGCACCCGAAGTGGGGGAGCTTTTATCGTCGACTTCGTATTTTGGTTAGTATTCCTTGTTGGAGCCTTAATATTAACGATCTATGACTTCAAATGGAAGCTACTGCCTGACAAGATCGTCTTTCCGCTTATCGCTCTCGCTCTCATTTATAGATTGCAGGCGTACTTTTTCTTTCATGGTGGGTTTGGCTCTCTTGAGAGTGCCTCATTCGGGGTCGTTATTATGAGTGGTTTCTTTGGGTTGCTTTATCTTCTGTCTCGAGGGAAGTGGATAGGGTTGGGAGATGTTAAACTGGGTGTTTTCTTGGGTCTTGTTCTTGGTGCAGGCTATGGCTTTGTCGCCCTGGTAATGTCGTACTATATCGGCGCTTTAGCGGTAACACCACTTCTCATTTCCCGTCGTCTCAAGACAAGAAGTGTCGTTGCTTTTGGGCCGTACCTACTCATCTCATTCGTAATAACGTTTTTGTTCGGGCACCATATTACGAAT
>DASZAF010000012.1 GCA_035945435.1 Candidatus Saccharimonadales bacterium
CAAAGAAGTAACCGAACACGTTAAAGAAGCGCTCAAAAAGAAGAAGTAGACCTTACTTCCGCTTAGATTCGGCCATTCGTCTGGCGCTACGAATAACATTGTCGAATAGAGCGCAGACAGTCAGAGGGCCTACCCCTCCGATTCGAGGTGTTAGAGTAAGGTCATCACGTGTCTCATAGACCGCCGGATCAAGATCACCGACAAGTTTGCCACCCTCGCTTGTTGTTCCAGCATCGACGACTACACAACCCTTAGGGATCATCTCGCTCTTTAGGAGGCCAGGTTGGCCGGTTGCCGTAACAATAACTTCGGCTTTCGCAACCATGGCACCGACATCGCTGTCTATATCGGCAACTTCGGGTGTAATACCGGAGTTTTCCAGCATCTTTTTAAGTGGCCTGCCGACTAGCTGGCCCTGCCCAATAAGCAGTACTTTCTTGTCAGTAAGAGAGATGTTGTAGCCGGCAAGGAGCCATAGGATGGCTACCGGGGTAGCAGGGTCGAAGAATTTGGTCGAACCGAGACCATCGACGTCCTTTTCAGGGCTGATTGCTTTGACAACTTCTTCCGTTAGACTCGGATCAGATATGGGCAGTTGCACGATGATGCCAAAGACGCTCGGGTCACCGTTGAGTCGCTTAATCGTCTTAACGGCTTCAGTCGAAGTTGTCTCTTCTAGAACTAGTTCTATACCAATGTCTTCGCCATAGCGCTGTTTGAGGGAGATATACTTTCGTGAGACCGGGTTATCGTCTGTCAGCACCACAGCAAGCTTCGGCACAATCCCCTCTGCCTGCTTCAAACCTCTGACCTGCTTGGCCTGGCGTTCTTTGATAAAACTGGCTAGATCGGATCCGCTTAGTAGTCGCATGGCATCAATTGTACCAGTGCTAGCAGGTTATTTCGCCAGGAGCGTATTTTCTACTCCACTCAACCATGCTCCGCAAGATCGGCAGTAGCTGGCTTCCTTTCTCAGTCAGTTCATATTCAGTGTGTGGGGGTATCTCGGCGAATGTCTTTTTAGTCACGATCTCGACCTCTCCCAGAAATGCGAGGCGCTTTGACAGAGTGCGTGGGCAGACGCCACAGGTATCTTGTTGAAGCTGGCCAAAGCGACGAGGACCGTCAGAAAGCGCCTTTACTATAAGTGGCGTCCACTTGTCGCCGAGAATTTCTACGGTTGTGCTAAGAAGTTGTGTTGGTTGCCGAGTCTCTTGCATCGAACTTTACAAAATTATCTACTTGCTATGCTTTAAGTATATACTATACTTTATATAGTACTATATATTATATATCACTTGGAGGAAATATGACTAAAATTGCTATTATTGTCGGTTCAACGCGTCCTACACGTTTCGGCATCCAACCGGCCGAGTGGCTTTACGGACTAACCAAGTCACGAAACGACGCAGAATACGAACTGATCGACCTTAAAGAGGTAGACTTACCCCTCCTTAACGAGCCGAAGTCGGCTTCGACCGGTGAGTACAAGTACGACTATACCAAGAAGTGGAGCGAGAAGATCAATGGTTTCGACGGTTTTGTCTTTGTCACACCGGAATATAACCATTCGACATCAGCGGCCCTCAAGAATGCCATCGACTATCTGTGGCACGAATGGAACTACAAGCCAGTTGCCTATATCGGTTACGGTGGTGGAGCCGGCGGGGCCAGAGCTATTGAACACCTCCGTGGTATTGCAGCTCAAGTAAAGATGTACGACCTCTTCGAGCACATGTTGATCAACAACTATTACTTTAACGTTGACGAGTCGGGCAAGTACAAATTTGATGACGGTATGAAGAAGGCTGCTGACAAGATGCTTGACGAGCTTGTCTTTTGGGCAGAACGAATGAAGGAAGCCCGCAAGCTTAAGAGCGCTGAAAAGTAGCACCCACTCTTGACTGATAGAACCAGACCTTGATGATGTCCAGAAACGCCAGATAAACGAAAGTTATTAGTATCGTCAGGCTGAACATGCTCCACGAGAGCGTCGTAAACGAGAAGAGATGCTGAGTCGGATGGTAGTACGTCATGGCTATGACTACTGCAGCCATTATCCCGAAGGACCACTTAAGGGACCGTGAGAGCGGCGGGGCCTTCCAGAAGTGTTCTTTGTTTCTGACCGAGAAGATAACGACGAACCCGAGGATCGTCAGATAAAGATACAGGCTTGTCTGGATGACCGGCAATGGGTAATCCTGGACGATGGCAAAAAAGATCAGTTCAAAGAGCGCCGTGAAACTACCGAGGAACATCGAAATGAATAGGAGTGAACGGCTACTGTAGTGGCTTGGCCGAGCCAGTTCACGAACATCGACATTGTCTGTTGAGATAGCAAGAAGGGGGATGTCACCGAGCAGGTTGCTCAGCAGTAACTGAATGGCCAGAAGCGGCAGGTTGGCTGAGAGCAGGTAAAGAATATCGAGGGCGAAGAAGTTGCCGAAATTGCCAATCATTGTATAGCGAATATACTTATTGATATTCGAGAAGATCGCCCTACCCTCTTTGATACCGTTAACGATGACGCTGAGGTCGTTGTGAAGCAGTAGGACATCCGCGCTGTCTTTAGCAACATCAGTGGCATTGTTAACGGCGATAGCCACGTCAGCCAGTTTCAGCGACGGGGCATCGTTAATACCGTCACCTTGGTAGCCGACGACGTTGTCGTGTAGCTTGAGGAGTCGTATCAGTCGGTACTTCTGGGTCGGGTTGAGACGGGCGAAGGCGTGGTTCTCCTCAAGCATGCGGCTCAGGGCATCGTCTGATAGCTTATCGAGCTCGTCGCCGGTATGGACGATCTCAGAAGCGCCAATCAGCCCAACTTGGCTAGCTACATAATGGGTCACCTCCCTGGAGTCTCCCGAAAGGATCTTGATCTGGACACCTAGGCTTTGGGCTAGGCGGATGGTCTTAGCGGCAGTCGGACGCAAGTGGTCTTCAAGGGCCACAAAGCCGACAAAATTCAAGTGATCTTCGTGCTTTAAGATGTCAAACTCATCAGAAGTTGTATACTTCACTTCCTTGTAGGCGATACCGAGATGCCTGAGGCCAACCTTGCCATCTTCCTTGATGATCTCCATGTACTTCTTCATGCGCCTGTCTTTGGTAAGCTCCAGCAGCGTTTCAACTGACCCTATCTCAACCAGATAGTGCTTTTTGCCATCCGAAAAGACTACTCGACGCCTTCGTGCGGCCGGATCGAACGGCAACTCTTCCATACGCACACACCTGGAGGCTTCCTGCTGTATGTCGTGCGGTACGTAGGCCAGGAAAGCTTTGTCGAATGAGCTCTGTACCTGTTTGCGCTTCTCGTCGTGCTCCTCAAGACTGGTGACAGCCAGCCACTGGAAGAGTTTCGGATCACTTGCAGTCAGCTTGGCAACTGTCTGCCTATTTTCGGTTAGCGTCCCCGTCTTATCACTGCAGAGGATTGTAATATTACCCATATCCTCGACAGCAGTCAGGTTCTTGACGATGACATGCTGCCTTGCCAGCCGCAGCGCTCCATTTGAGAGTGTGACTGTGGCAATAACCGGCATGGCTTCCGGTACGACAGCGATGGAGAGGGCGATCATGAAGAGCGCAAGAGAGGTTATGTGCGAAAAGTCATGAGTCAGCACCAGTTTAAGGATAAAGATCATCAAGAGCGTCAGGAACGTTACCTTAATAAGGAAGTTGCTGAATGAAGACAGCGACTGTTCATACTGGGTTACCTTCTGTGTATCAGCCGAGAGGTGAGCGATCTTACCGAGCGCTGTCTGGGCAGCCGTAGCGACAACATAGCCATGACCCTCGCCCTCAACAACTGTGCTTCCAGCATAGGCAAGCGAGTCCTTGCCACCGCTTTTCTTGCCCACTGGGACCGACTCTCCCGTCAGCTGAGACTCGTCCACCATCAAGTCATCGACACTGACGAGGCGGATGTCCGCCGGCACAATATCTCCTTCGCGCAAGATAACTAAGTCACCGGGAACGAGTTGTCGTTCGGGTATGACTGTCTGTTCCCCATCGCGTTTGACAAGGACATCCTTACTGACCAGCTTCTGGAGCTTGTCGATAGCTTTCTCGGAACGATACTCCTGAAAGAACCCAAGCCCTGTATTGATAACCAAAATAACCGTGATGACCGTGCCATCAGTCAGATCCCTGAGGCCATACGAAAGCCCAGCTGCTAGTATTAGCAGGTAGATTAAGGAGCTTCTGAACTGTTTCAAGAAGACACTGAGCGTGCTCCGACGTTTACTGCTGCTCAGGACGTTGGGGCCATACTGTTCGAACCGGCGTTTGGCTTCAGCAGTCTCCAGTCCTGCTTGGGAAGTATGCAGCTTATCAAGAAGTTGCTGTTCACTGAGAGAGTCTACGTGTTCACTCTCCATTAGGCTTTGCTTGCGTTTTTGTTTGGCCATCTCTTTACCACGATGCTAGCAGACACAGCCAAGAGGTGCAAGGCGGCCTCTCGAGGGGAACATTGTGTCTGTGTAGTACAATAAAGAGAGGGATGGTCCGCCCCGCGTGGATAGATAGGACAGAGGTTCCATATAGTCTATGGCTCCGAGCAAGCCCCAGAATCTAGACAGCCTTCACCAATTTATTCAACGTATCAAACAATACCCTGTAACTGCACGTGAGATTGTCGAACTGGCCATTAACGAACAAGCTGATCCTATTGTCGTGAATTTCTACCGAGCTTTCCGTGATGATGAGGCATTTGACAGCCAAGATGAGCTGATCATCCGCTCCGAACAGATACAGCTTATGGATGCCGCCGCAGAACTCGAGGAACATCCTCGGGCACCGTATGAATGGCTATAGAACTCTTACTTATGTGCGCTGAGAGCAGCGTAGACAATCAGTAGTATGACCATGACAACAGCGACGGCTATGACCGCCAGCATCATGGGGTTCTTGCCGGTTCCTCCCATTCCTTTCTTGGCAGGAGGAGGCGAGCTGGCAGCGCTAGGTGTTGGTGGGACGGGTGCACCGAACGACGGTGCCGATGGAGCGACAGGGGGGGCAGCTGGAGCTGCCGGGGGCGGAGATGGTGCCGATGGAGCTCCATTCACGGTCGCTGAGAACGACGGAGTGATCGAGTCGTCAACTGGCGAGGCCGGAGCCGCAGGAGCAGCCGGCGCGGCACCCGCAGGCGGGTCGGCCGGTGCCGTGAATGTAAACGGCTGGTTGCTTGGTGGTGTCGCGCCCGTTGGGGTTGGTGGTGTACCCGGTTGATTTGGTTCAGTGGGTGTAGTCGGAGGTTGTGGATCCATTTATTTCTGCTCCTTACGTTTGTATGTGCATACGCTTTTATGACATCATATCATACTATCTGATAACAGCTGCTTCAGCCCCTAATTGACGACTTGCACGGTGCCGTTGAGTGTTGGGTCGAGGTTATCCTGGTAGCCCCAGTTGCCAGTCT
>DASZAF010000013.1 GCA_035945435.1 Candidatus Saccharimonadales bacterium
ACCGCCAGTCACCCATATTAACGATGACTCCAACGGGTGTCCGGACAACGACAGCAGTCGAGTCGGGTATGGAGTGATTGACACGGACCAGTTCAATCGAAAAGCTATCACAGAGCTGTACTCGTTCGTGAGCCTCGGGATTGAGTAGGTTGAACTGTGGATTATAGCCACTAGTGGCATCCTGCATTGTCTTTTCAAGCATCCCGACAGTAAACTTGGTTGCCCAAACTGGTGCGGGAATCTTGTGAACGATGTGTCTAAAAGCTCCGATGTGGTCAAGGTGAGCGTGAGTAAAGATGTGAGCACGAATTTTGTGCTTGCGCTCCTCAAGGTACCTGGTGTCAGGGATTATATAGTTGATGCCGGGATACCCTTCTCCTGGAAAGAGGAAACCCATATCCATGACAATGATGTCATTGCCATATTCGAGGGCCATCATGTTCTTGCCGATACCCATCTCCCCTACTCCACCAAGAGGAATTATTTTAAGGGTCGGCTCAGCGGCTAGCGGAAGTCTATTGGCCCGCCGAGCGCTATTAAGAGTGTACTGTGTCCCCTGGTAACCGTTAAAAGTTGACTTGTTGACGGGAACCGCCTCAATGACATGCTGCGAAGCACGTAGTTGGACGTTTTCAGTATTGCGCCGGACGGCTCGCTGAGCTTCGCCGCGCCGTATTTGAGCGTTAACGAGACCATCGTCACGTTTACGCACGACATCGTTCGGTACCCGATTATTGCCTTTCGGCCGTTTATCGTCAGGTCGCCGACGATTGTCGTTTTGCGAAAATTTCGTATTCACGTTAAGTTGATATCCTTTCCTGTTTTATGAGTTCTAATACTTTTGGAATCTTTTTAAAATCACCCAGAAGGGTCTGGCGCATGCCTCCGTTGTAGAGGGCAGCAGCTGGATGAAAGAGCGGCAGGATGACCAGGCCATGGACTCGTTTTGGTTGGCCGTGGACCTGGCTGATCGCCATGCCTGGCAAGAACGTCTGGGCGGCGTGCTTGCCAAGCGGCACGATTAGAAGCGGCTGGATAACTGCTAATTGATGCTGTAAATATGGCAGAAATTCTTGCTTCTCCTCTGGGAGCGGATCACGATTATTCGGTGGACGATACTTAACAGTATTGGTAATGTATACGTTCTCTCTTTTGAGACCAATACTCTCTAGCATCTCGTTTAAGAACTTGCCGGCGGCTCCTACAAAGGGAACGCCTTGGAGGTCTTCGTTCTTACCAGGTGCTTCGCCGATGAAGACGATCTCAGCATCTGGGTCACCGTCGCCTAATACAAGGTTCGTGGCCTGCTTGGCCAGATCTGGGCAGACATTATTAGCAATAATATCTGCCTTTATCTGCTCAAGGCGCGCCTGTTTATCTTCTTTCGTTGCTTTATCCGCAGCCGTCATCTAATTCATTTGTTCGCTGCCACGTACTTTGGCTATTTGGCTTGTTTCATGGAGAGAACGAGGCGTCCTCGGTCATCTATGGCAACCAGCTTTACGTTAACGGTGTCACCCTCTTTAACCATATCTGCTGGATGTTCGACTCGCTTGTCAGCCATCTCCGAAACATGTACGAGACCTTCGCGTCCTGGCATGATTTCAACGAAAACGCCGAAATCCATAATCTTCACGACACGTGCGTTGTTATACACTTTACCAACTTCGGGCTCTTCTGTCAATGCCTTGATCCAATCGATGGCCTTGTTTATGGCACTCATATCAGGGGCAGCGACCATCACTAATCCACCGTCACGGATATCAATCTCGGCACCTGTCTCGGCGATAATCTTATTGATCGTCTCACCACCCTTGCCAATTACGTCTTTAATCTTATCTGGGTTGATTTGCAACTTCTCAATCTGCGGAGCGTACTTGCTTATCTGCTTACGGGGCTCAGCCAGGGTTCCGAGCATGTGTTTCAGAATGAAGGCGCGGCCCTCATTGGCCTGCTCGATTGCCTTGCGCATAACCTCAAGGCTGATACCGTGCACCTTGATGTCCATCTGGAGAGCGTTGATACCCTTCGACGTTCCGGCAACCTTGAAGTCCATATCGCCAGCAAAGTCTTCAGCACCCTGAATGTCGCTTAGGACCACAGCCTTGTCACCATCAGTGACAAGGCCCATGGCTATACCGGAGACGGGCGACTTTATGGGTACACCAGCATCCATCAGGCTCAGACAGCCGGAGCAGACTGAAGCCATGCTGGTTGAACCATTGGCGCTCAAGATCTCGGTCACGGTCCGTATGGTGTATGGAAACTCTTCTATATTCGGAATAACTGGCGTGAGGCTGCGTTCAGCGAGTGCTCCATGGCCGATTTCACGACGACCAGGCGAACCGAGTCGCTTGACCTCCCCTGAGGCCCAGCCGGGCATATTATAATGGTGGATGAATGTTCTCTCCGTCTCCTCTTCCATGGTGTCTACCATCATGGCAAAATTGAGAGGAGCTAATGTTGTCACGTTAAGAGCCTGCGTTACACCGCGGGTGAAGAGAGAGGAGCCATGCGTGCGAGGCAATACCCCTACCTCTGAACTAAGCGGACGAATCTCACTTGGTTTTCGATTGTCAGGACGGACATTCTCTTCGAGAATGGCTCGTCGGACTTCTTTCTTAAGAGCCTTATCAACTGCCTCTTTCCATTCGTGACGAACGTTACCGTCCTCTTCATCCTTGGCAAACTCTTCAAGGACAAGATCTTCGAGAGCTTCGATCTTAGCGCGACGTTCGTCCATGTCAGCCGAACGGGCACCGTCAGCCAATTTGTCCTTCAGGAACGCTTCGACTTTCTCAGCTTTCTCCGGATCTGGCAGAACGAGATCGTATTCCTGGGGTTTCACGCCCACTTTTTTGGCAAGGTCGCGTTGGGCTGCGATGACTGGCTGAATGGCTTTGTGGGCAGTCTCAAGGGCCTCGACCATGACATCATCGGGGACTTCATTGGCTCCAGCCTCGACCATCATAATAGCGTTGTCAGTACCAGCAACGACCAGGTCGAGGTCGCTCTTCTTGAGTTCAGATGTGGTTGGGAAGGCAACCAGCTTACCCTCGACCAGACCTACTCGAACACCGCCAACAGGCCCTTCGAAAGGTACACCTGAAAGCATCAAGGCACTCGAAATAGCGATCATCGCTACGATGTCAGGCTTCAACTCTGGGTCAAGGCTCACCACCATCGCCACACACTGAAGCTCGTTGTGATAGCCCTTGGGAAAGAGTGGGCGAATTGGGCGATCGATCAGACGGCCGGCCAAGATGGCGGCATCAGATGGCTTCCCTTCCCTCTTGATAAAACGACTGCCGCTTATCTTGCCGGCGGCATACATCTTCTCTTCATAGTCAACTGACAATGGAAAGTAGTCCAGACCTTCAACGGCCGGCCCGGAAGTAGCAACTCCGATGACGACAGTGTCGCCATAACGAACTGTTACCGCTCCACTTGTCTGGAAGGCGATTCGATTAGTCTCTATCGTCAGCGGCCGACCGCAAAATGTCGTGTCGACTTTAACGATCTCCTTGCCAAACGGATTGATGGTTGTCCCCATAGGTCTGCTCCCTATCTCGTCCCTCATAAGTAACGGGGTTCAGTGCAATTTTAGATAGTTTGCGCTGGACTCCACCACTTACAGGACGAGAGCTTTACTAATATTACCTCTCACGTTTGAGCAAGAAAGACGGACTTCGTTATTTACGAAGCCCGAGTTTCTGGATCAGTTCTTTGTATGCCTCAAAGTCGTTACGTCGAACGTGTTCGAGCAAGCGACGTCTTCGGCCAACAAGAACCAATAGACCGCGTCGTGCCATAAAGTCGTGCTTGTGCTCTTTAAGATGAGCTGTCAGTTCCTTGATTCTCTCTGTTAAGATAGAGGCTTGAACCTCTGGGGAACCAACGTCAGTCTTATGTCGCTGAGCAGACGCAATGACTTTGTCTTTCTTGTCCTTGGTGATCATAACAGGGAAGATTGTAGCAGATAAGAGGTTATCGCGCAACAGGCATGATCTTGTCTTCAAGCCGAGATTCAGAATCGATATCGATTGCCTGCTCTATAATGCACGCACCGACTGACGTCCGGCGTAGTCCGCTTGTATAGGCTCCTACCCCAAGATAGTTCCCGATATCTTCAACCAACGAGCGAATATACGTCCCGCTACTAACTAGGCAGTTAAAACTAATCTTTGGGTAGGCATAAGTGGTGAGTTCGATGGAGTGTATAACGATTGGACGACTAGGGATGTCCACCTCCTTGCCTCTCCGAGCCAAGTTATATGCTCTTTGTCCATTAATCTTGATGGCCGAGTAGGCAGGTGGTTTCTGTAGTTGACGACCTTGGAACTGGTTCAGGCTGTCCTCGACTGCCCGTCGAGACGGTTCGGTAGTCGACACCTCTCTTCTCTCCCCTTCAGGATCACCTGTCATACTTGTCACACCCAAGACTGCGAAGACCTGGTAGCTCTTATCTAATTTCAGAAAGCTCCCCGCCTGTTTACAAGCATCTCCAACGAGAATAATGAGTAGGCCACTAGCGAAAGGGTCGAGTGTGCCTGCATGGCCAACTTTGACCTTCCTGCCGGCTACCTCGCTAAGACGCCGACGGACAACGGCCACTACTTTAAATGACGACCAGCCAACAGGCTTATCGACTAGTAAGATACCGTCAAGCTGTGAGAAGCTATCCATAACTAGTGCCAGCCTAGTTGAGGTTACCTCTTATTGCAAGACTACTGTCCGGGTACGTGGAAGAGATTCGGGTCGTTTGGATCGACGCTTACCTGATTTGCGGATGGTGGAGTCAGGGGTGGTGGTGCGGGTGGCAAAGTGCCACTGGAAGCCTGTGGGTGCGGAAATTCGGGCGGAGTCGTTGGAAGCCCGGGATGACTTCCTTGATCTAACGAAGGTAACGGAGGCAATGGCGGCAGGGTTGTAAAGTCTGGTAGCGGTGGTGTGTTGTTCGCGGGAGCCAGAGGGGTCACTGGAGGTGGCGGTAACGGAGTCGGAGATGGTGCCGTAGCTAAAGCCGGTGGTGGTATGGGCGGTGTAGCCGGCGCCAAGTGATCAACACTCGCAATAGGCGTTGTACTGATACCCGCCTGAGGGTGGCCTGACGGCTCAAATGGCTGGCTGAGCAGTGCGTCATTTATAGCCTGACGTGCCGCGTCTAAATCAGAGGCCCTCTGAGCCTCCGGTGAAGCAGATGGCTTCTCCGGCTCCTTAGCCGGCTTCGGCGGTTCTGGAAGAGGTGGAGGTGGTAGTGGAGGTGCAGCCGGTGGTGAGGCCGCATCGTCATCGTCATCGTCTTCATCAGCAAGCTTTGCAGCTGAAGGTCGAGGAGGTGGAGCTGCGGGCAGCTCATCATCAGCTCCATCACCGTGCGACAAGATCGCAGGCCTATGATGCTCTTCATCCTCTGTAGCTCTTCGATTAGCCTCTTCTGCCTCGGCAGTCGTCGCGTTAAACGTACCGCTCATCGTTGGATGCTCAAGCGGTTCTGTCTGCTTGCGCCATGAAGGCTGGTCACTTTCGATACTTGGCAGCGTTGCCTCTAAAGGTGGTTCAAGCGTCAGTTCCTTTTTCTTGCTGATAACTGGCTCAGGTGTGGATGGTTTCTTGGGAAGTAGATCCTCTTCATCCTCATCTTCGATGAGTGGTGTCGGTGTCTCAGAGAGCTTAGTCGGTGCCGGCGGAGCGACAATCGTATTTGCCTTCTTGGCTGCCTCTTCGAGGGCTTTTGTTAGGTCTGAGGCGCCATCTGAAGCCGTCTTGATCGTTTTGGCTTCCGGCAGGGGCACGGCAGTCTTATTATCATCGTGGCTGACTTTCATCTCGCCATCAGCGGTAGCCTTCTCTTCTTCCTTGACTATCTTCTGCGAAGCGTCAATGGGAGCGGAGGTCTTCTCCTCCTCCTTGATCTTTTCACTCAGATTGGTAGCGATCAACTGCTGGTTGGCGCCGTACGCCATCAACTGAGCCGACACATTCATGACGCGCGGTGTTGTGTGAGCGTTTGCGAAGCGTTCAGTAGCTGCCACGATACCAGTCAATAAGGCTGTCGAGATCTGTTGATCGAATAGTTTAGGAACTTTCAGGTCTTCACCGAGAATAGATAACATCTCGCATATAGAGCTGGCCGATTGGTCCTGCCAGTCTACAACGCCAAGTTCACTGTGTTCGTCTCGTGCGTTGATTGTCACTACTGTTGCATCATGCAGGATTCGTCCGTGAGCCATAATGGCCCGGTCAAGATCTTCCCGTTTCTCAACTCCGAGAGCGATGATGACCTCAACGTTGAAGTCTCCCTGACTAAATTGGAGGTCTTTCTCTGTAATTACCGACCTATACGGTGTGATGAAGATTTTAACGACATCATCCTCTACCTTGTAGCGAAGTCGATCTGCTTTTTCCTTATCGAGAGCGATGATGAAGTCTCGCAGTGAATCAACAGTGTTCTCGAAGGTCTTCTTTGGTTCCAGGAACGAGATGGCCGGTGGCACAGCCCCACTGAAGACAGCCGTGGCGTGCTTATCCATCTTATTAAGCATTAAAGTCAAGGCAAGAGCTGCAGCTAATTCATCAACGGAAGGATTGTTTTCAACAGTAACCAAAATATTGGTTATGTTCTGGATCCGGTCGATGATATACTCTTTGGGATCTTGGTCTTGCATCTTGAACGATTTTTGTCTTAGTGCTTTTGCTTTACACTATCATACGCGTATCGAGTCAGTCAATAAATATTCCCAGAGGAGACTTTACAATCCTCCCCTGATAGCGTATAGTCTCCTCTTGAATTACGTCGCCTAACAAGGAAGAAACATGCCCATTATTAAGTCCGCGGTTAAGCGTATGCGACAGACCGCCACTCGTCGTTCACGAAACGTGCACACCAAGCGCGACCTTCGCGCTGCTTTGAAAGCTTTCGACGCCGCTCTTGCAGATCCTAAGGGTAAAAACGCCCCAGAAGCTCTTAACGAAGCCTTCAGTAAACTCGATACCGCCGTTAAGAAGAACGTCATCCACAAGAACGCTGCTGCTCGTCAGAAGTCTCAGCTTGCCGCTAAGGCTAAAGCCGCCGGAGTTAAGCAGACAGGTGCCTCTAAGCCTGCCGTGAAGAAGACGGCTGCCTCAACTACCGCCAAAAAGACGGCTACAAAACCGAAAAGCACAACAGAGAAAGAAACAGCTACACCCAAAAAGAGCACGACTCCTAAAGCGTAAAGCCGCCGGATCACCAGTCAGTTTTTGGAAGCAGGCACTAATCCTCTTATCCTTGCCATTTAACCATTTTTGTGTTATTATCTCCTCAAATGCTCCGAAGACCAAAACCACCACGCCAAATCTTCAGCACTGAGCCCGTCCCCCAACCTCGCCACCACGGAGTACGCTACAGCAGTTCAGGCAGGTACCAGCCCGCACCTGGCGGCCACGATCTCAGCGGAATACACGAAGTTATCGACGACGAAGAAGCCCGACGCCAGAGAGACCTGATTATGGCAAGAAACATGCGGAACGCAGGACTCGATAAAGCCAACCTGTTTGGCGCCCCGGGCATAGACCGCAGGCTAACCGCAGACGAGGTTGAGGAGCTCTTTGCCATGGGTAGAGCCGCACTTGACCTGGGACGTAGAGTTCTGCGCGGTGAGGTGCGACCTTTTTCTAGGGGTCATGGTCGACATTCCCGACTCGGGAGGCGTGCAACCCGAGAACTCGGTGGCAGCGTTCAGCCAGACCATCAAGCTCCCGATCGTCTGGAAGATTCTATCCGGCCGAATCGTAGGCAATCTTAAGTAGTGTCTGTTCGATAACCAGCCAAGGCTCTACCCCGCTTTTGAGACGTATATCTAAGTCGGCTACTTGATCGGCTAATGTCTTAACGGCTTTAGGTGTCACTTTCAAAGTCTGGAGTTTCTGAGTAACAAACGGTTTCAGCCCTGTCCGAGAGGCGATACTTCCGTCGTTCTTTTCGTTTGCCGCGCTGACCACAAGCGCCAATGCGTGAATCTGCCAGACCAACAGACCAAATAACTCGTATGGATCAGCAACAGCTCTTAGTTCAGCAACCATGCGTCGGCTCCTCTCTTCGTTGTGACTGAAGACGGCGTCGAGCACCTCAAATAGTCTGGCTTCGAGGTTTGGTACCACTAACACTTCTATCGATTCCTTAGAGATTACCTTATTAAAGGCGACCAGCTTTTCTAGTTCCTGAGTTAACTGCCATTGATCGGCTCCGACACGCTCCACGAGGAGCCTAGCAACTTGCGGGGTGATGCTTCCACCACGCTCCATAGCCCCTTTTACTACCCACCGACCAGCCGCATTTTCGTCTAAAAGGTTATACTCACGAAAATCTGTCTTTGTCTGAAGCAGCTTAAAGATCCGGGTGCGTTTGTCTAAAATACCATCTACGACAACCAGAGTTGTCGAGTCGGGGACTGATTCGAGCAGACCCTCCAAGGCCATAAAAAGATTCTTGTTAAGACTTGGCCCACTCAAGATAACCATAGTGCTAAGCGCAAATAAATTTGTTGACTGAACTGCTCCACGGAGTTCATTTATATCTGTGTTTTCGCCAGCTAAGCGAATTATCGAATCGGGTCCATGCTGTTTTATAAAGTCGTCTTCGACAGCTTTGCGCTGCTGCTCAACCTCGTAGCTATTGGCCCCGCAAAGAGTAACGATCATTTCGTCTTCCTCGTTAATCGCTGGCAGTGAGGACAGATGTGTGTCCCCCGCCCAGCCACCACGATCCTTTGAATTGGTGTTCCGCATCGAAAACACGGTTCACCTTTTCGTTTATAGACCTGGGCATGAGCGGTAAAGCTGCCTTTTTTGCCGTGGGCGTCAACGTAGTTACGATCACTTGCACCACCCTTTTCAAGGCTAAGCTCTAAGATCCTAAGGAGCTCATTATATAATGTCCGTAGTTTAGCGGGCGATACATCCCTGACTCTCGTGGCAGGATGCAGCCTGGCGGCAAAGAGTGATTCATCGGCGTAGATATTGCCGATACCTGCAATAACCGTCTGGTCTATTAGTGCAGCCTTGATGACGCTAGTAGGACGTTTTATAAGGCGTTCTTTAAAGACCTTGAAAGTAAATGATGGCTCGAGTGGTTCTGGCCCCATAGACTTAAGCAGACCGCTTGTCTCAAGATCTCCAGTAGGCAGCAGGCGCATCCAGCCAAATTTTCTTTGATCATTAAAGAACAGCCTTCCGTCGTTCAGCGTCACAATAACGCGTGTCGAGCGATCGGGTAGATCGCCGACGAGACTATCGTTTGGATGGCCAGCTCCAAAACGGGTACCATTTGTACCCCGAAAGACGAGTTGGCCCGTCATCTTTAGATGAACTGCCAAGCTAAAATCCGTACTCAAATCGATAAGTAAGATCTTCGCACGTCTGCGGACAGCCGTAATAGAAGCATTAATAAGTTTAGTATCAACTCGCACTTGTTCGTTCGGGAACGATTTTGTTGAACGTACCTCAACGCCAGTGACTTTCATCCCTGGCAGAATCTGAACTAGACCACGACGAACGGTCTCTACTTCTGGTAACTCCGGCATATGGGCTTATTGTATCACCGAGAGAACCAGGCTTGCTGGTAGAGCCACTGAAGAAGAATCAAGGCGACCCGTTCTTCCTGCATGGCACCTTCAAGGATCATCTTCTCCAGGCTTTTGACATCCTGCCACTCGACGCCAACGATATCAGTCGGTTCGTCTTCCTTTAGCTGCTGGCCCAAAGGGTGTCGACGCCAAGTCGTCGTTGCGAAGACATACAGATCCCACTCAACGGTTGCGCCAAGAGCTGACTTCTTGTAAAAGGAGAGGTTATCTATATCCATCCCTGCCTCTTCCGCAACTTCAGATTTTGCCTTGGATAAGGCAGTCGGCATGATGTCTTTGCCACTGTTGCGGAAAGCCTCGTATTCTTCAAGTGAGTCAAATACTTTTCCACCAGGTAATCGCCAGTCATAACCTTTGATTTCCCGACGAAACTCTTTAGTCAATAAGACCCGCCTTTGCTTATCGTCAGCGACGATAGTGCGAACACCCGGAGCCCTACGTGCGACTTCAAAGAGGCGTCCGTCTGGCTGTGGTAATTGGACCAGCTCGAAGAGTCTCGATTTGGCGTAGATTATCTCTTTTGGCTTCTCGTCCTCCTTCATGGTAGGCACTATACAGCGGTTGGGACCTGACCCGCAACACCGTTGCCTCTCAAATGATTAATCCTCGCGATTGCTAAGTCGGCCAGCGCAAGCATATCTACTATACGACGACCGGCAAGTTCCCCGCCCGGTTCCAAGCCAAGTGCAATTGGCAGATAGACTCCCCTGTTCTCCGCAGTAACTTTCTGGAGCCGCAGAAAGGCCGGATGATCTCCTTCTGGAAGATTACCCCTCATTAGCTCGGTATTGGCCCAGTGGACTGAGCAGCCCAAATTGTTCGGGCTATCGCCGACAACCTTTATAACCTGCTCAACGTATGATCCCTCAGCGATTCCCTGATGGTAGGCAGCTTTGTCGGCATCCGTCGTGCCGCGTTTCGTTACTCTGTTCACAACGTCGGCCACCTGCTGGCCAAACCGGCGACAGCACTTCTCATACGTAAACCTTGGGTCGTCCTCAATTGTGTCGTGAAGCAAGGTACCCACAAGACCAAGTCGCCTCTCGGCAAGATCCCTGCCTCGCATAAACTGCATGACAGCCTTGGCAGCGTTAGCAACATGCTCTTCAAAATAGTCGTTCCCGCTATCACGGGGTTGCCTACGACTAGAACGGCGGGCTTGTCGAATTGCCCGCCGCACCTGTTCGTTGTATAGCCCTTCTCGCCTAATCTGCGCACGAAGGTCCCTTACATGAATTGGAATAACAGGAACCAGTTCGTACGCTTCGGACATACGCTTCCTCGTATAATGTTACCAAGCCTACTCAAACAACGTACATAAGACAAGTGTATATATGTGTTTTACAACAGCGTCAGGGGTAATTTTAGAGTTCTGCCCAGTTGGCCCCAGTACTGACATCGGCCACTAAGTGAACTGGCAGCGGATGGATACTCTCCATTGTCTCTTTCAAGATCTTCGAGACCTTGGCGGCGTCTTTCTTCGCGCATTCAACAAGGATCGAGTCGTGAATCTGTAGAATCTGCTGACCGATACCGTCTAACCTGTCTTCAACCTTTAACATGGCCATCTTCATAAGGTCCGCCTCGGTGCCTTGGATTGGCATGTTCATGGCCGCACGTTTGGCAGCTTCCCTGACCGCAAAGTTGCTCGATTTCAGGTCTGGTGTTGGTCGCCTTCGGCCAAAGAACGTCTCAACATACCCCTCTTTAAGGGCTTTATCGACAGTCTTTTCAATATAGGCTTTGATTGGAGCCCTAAGTTCGAAGTACTTGCGAATGAATTCGCGCGCATCGCCCATGTTCATACCCGTGGCCACGCTCAGTCCATGCGGGCTCATTCCGTAGAGAATACCAAAGTTAACAACTTTGGCGTGGCGGCGCATAGTTTTATCTACTTTATCGATTGGTACGTTGTAGATCTCAGAAGCCGTCTTGGTATGAACATCAACATGGTGGTTAAAGTCATTGATGAGCTCTTTGTCGTCGGCCATTACCGCAGCCAGGCGTAGCTCGAACTGACTGTAATCGGCGTTAACAAAGACATTACCTTTAGCCGGGACAAACGCTTTGCGGATAGCATGGCCTATATCGGTCCGGGTTGGGATATTCTGTAAGTTCGGGTCATGTGAGCTGAGACGGCCTGTGGCGGCAACATCGAGAGCAAACGTCGTATGCAGTCTCCCCTCTTTATCGACGAGCTTCGGTAGTGCATCAATATATGTGCTTTGCAGCTTGGTGTATTCCCGATACTTGGTGATGCAATCAATGATCGGGTGTAAGCCACGTAGCTTCTCTAACTCAGTCGCTCCTGTAGAGTAGCCCGTCTTACCTTTCTTTATACCGTCGATCGGTAAGTAGAGTTTTTCGAAGAGGATTGTACCGAGTTGGCTTGGTGAATGAATATTAAATTCTTGGCCAGCGTACTTATAGATCTGCTTTCTAATCTCCTCGATTTTGGTAGAGAATTCCTTACTCATTGTCCGTAGGTACGCACTATCCAAGAGGATGCCCCGATGCTCCATTTTTGCGAGCAGATGAATCATTGGGAAGTCGATTGTACGAGCCAGCTTCTCAAGTTTTGGTATGCCATCGAGCTGGGGTTTTTGGATTTCGTACGCCTTCCAGATAGCCGCGATCGTCTCACCTGCATCGGACGCGTCTATCGGTCGCTCCAGGATATCGCTCAGTTCAAGCGAACGCCGGAGACTATTAAGCAGAAAGGCAGCGATGCGAGTGTCATGGCCGACTTCACCAGGCCACTCATGACCATTAGCCAGTAGGGCACGGAAGCTAGCTTTAAGATTGTGCCCAACGAGCGGGCCGTTCGCTAGCTCTTCCAGCAGAGTCGTGTT
>DASZAF010000014.1 GCA_035945435.1 Candidatus Saccharimonadales bacterium
TCAAGAAGCTCGTTTATCTCCACTGTCTTGAGGGTTCGTTCATAGTGTTGGATGACTAAACGGAATGTTATCTGTTTATTAGAAGGCTCGGCTTGACGCTGATAGATGTCGACGGGCGTAACATGAAAGATGAAATCGCGCGGCTTGAAGAACTCCAGGACTACCTTTAGAAGCTGTCCGTATTCGGTCTCAGTTTTAACCTTAAAGCAGATATCTTGCTCTGTTGGTGGAAACTTAGAAAGGACTTGGTAGTTGTTAACTTGTCGCTGGGCGGCCATAGCGGCCTTCAGGTTGATCTCAAAGCCGGCCGTGTGTTGCGGCAGCTTGAGAGCCTGCCTAACAGATGTCTTAAACTCACCCAACACGCCCAGTAGCTGTTCGCTGTCATCATCAATATAGACAAGGACACTCCTCCTTGACTCATAGGGCTGCATAATCGGCACGTGAGGCATCTCTTCCGTTATTGGAACGAACTTGAGTGATAGACCAATATCTTTTGCCAAAACGGTCAGGTACTTACGAGCCTGGTAGAATGCTGCTCCGGAAGTCTTGACCTTATCTGCTGCTGCGTAGACACCGCCAAGTAGCTCAAACTCTTGAGGTAAGTTATCTTCGCCGTCGTCCTTATGGAGAAGTGTGTGGCCCTTGCCCATCTCAAATAAGACAAATTGGCTATAACCTGAGCGTAGGTTGGGAGCCACCTTTTCGAGCAAACTTGGCATCAAGCTCATACGATAATACTGTAGGTCTGGGCTTAAAGCGTTACTCAACTGAAAAGCCAGTTTGCGATCTTGCCCGACTTTATCAAGCAGGTTACCGTGAACAAATGAGTAAGTTAAGACTTCGTTAGCACCAGCCTTACTGAGTGATCTACGGATGGCAGATCGTAGATCAAAGAACTGATTACGTCGGGCGGGAGTAAGGTCACGTGTCGGCAATACTAGTGGGAAGTTGTCATAACCATACAGCCGGCCAACTTCTTCGACCAGGTCTTCAGGTATCTCTATATCGGTTCGCCAGAATGGGGCAGTCACTTGGATCCAGTCATTCGCAACAGTCACGTCAAATTCAACGTTTCTAAGCAGAGTAGCCATCTCGCTTGCTGCAAGACTAGAGCCAAGCCGCTCATTGATAAACTGTGCGTCAATGCGTATAGGCTCGTGGAGGCTGTGACGCTCTAGGGTGCCGTCCAATAGATGGATGTCATCGATTGTTCTGCTCGCCACCTTACCACTAGCGTAATGGGTGATCTCCTCGGTAATCTTATTAACAACTGCTAGGTTCTGGAGAGGTGATTGACCTTTGGTAAAACGCGTCACGGCGTCGGTAAAGATGCCATGTGTCATGGCAGTCCTGCGCATAGCGTACATGTCCCAAGTAGCCGCCTCTATAATCAAATTGGTTGTAGTTTCACTGACTTCTGTCTCGCCACCACCCATGGCACCACCGAGACAGATAAGCTGCTTGTTAGTTGCGACCATCATAGCCCCAGCCCATGGCTCAATTGTCTTGCCATTAAGAAGGGTGATTTTCTCACCTTCTCTTGGGTGACGCACGACTAACGCAGCCTTGCCGTTCTCTGACAACGCCGCCACTTTGTCGTAGTCATACGCATGGATCGGCTGACCCGTGAGAACCATATAGAGATTAGTCAGGTCAACGACATTGTTAATTGGGCGAATATCAACCTTGGCGAGCTCTATCTGTAACCAAAGAGGACTAGGTCCAACTTTGACGTCGCGCACCGTCAGAGCCGTGAAGCGCGGGACAAGTTCAGGCAGCTGATTGTCGAATCCTAAGCTTAATTCGTCGCCATCAGGAGAGAGCGTCCCCAGTTCAGGCTTATACCATTCAGGGCTCTTGTACACCTCGTGCTTGATACCGGCAAGTTCTCGGGCGACCCCAAGATAACCGAAGCAGTCTGGTCGATGAGTGAACATCTTATTCTCGATATCGATAACCAGATCATCCTTCAGATTGTAGTAGTCAGCAAAGAGAACGCCTGGCTCAACCTCGTCTTTGATTTCGAGAATACCTTCGTGGTAGTCACCGAGTGCGAGTTCCCGAGGGCTGGCCATCATTCCGTTACTGGCACGCCCTCGTATCTCCTTCTTCTCAATGACAAATGGCTCGTTGCTATCGACAGATTCCGGGACAACATGCCCGGGCGGTATCCAGACTGCAAGCATGCCCTCACGAACATTCGGAGCTCCGCAGACGATCTGTACATAACCATCTGAGTCACGCTCAACTCCGTCAACCTGCTTATCGTCGTCAACGAGACAGAGGTGGAGTTTATCGGCATTCGGGTGATCTTCGCAGCGTATGACTCTGACGATTCGTAGCCCTACATAGCGTTTACCGAGATCAATTGTCTCTTCAATGGCGCCCAGTTGTTTGTTAATCCTATCAATGAGCGCGTCAACGCCATCGGCTGTCGGATCACCGGCGCTATGGTAAGTCCGGTTAAGATATTTGATAGTATTTAGGCTAACTTTCATTGCTTGGTTGTCCCAAATTATGCAAACTGCCTTAAGAAGTCGAGCTTCGCTGATTCAAAGTAACGTATATCTTCGATGCCATATTTGATCATGACTGGTCGTTCGATGCCACCACCCCACGCGAATCCCGTGTAAATCGTTGGATCAATCCCGGCTTCCTTGAGAACGTTGGGGTGGATCATGCCACAACCAAGCAACTCGATCCAACCGGTGTGGCTACAGACTGGGCAACCTCGTTGCTCACAGAAGATACACTCTGCCGCAAACTCAAAACTGGGTTCGGTAAATGGGAAGTAGAATGGCTGTGTCTTTATCTTAAGATCACGTTGATAGTAGGCTTGCATGAATTCCTTGAGCGTTGCGATGAGCATGTTGGCACCTATCCCTTTGCCTACATAGACGCCCTCGAGCTGATAAAAAGTGTGTTCATGACGCGGATCCAGGTCCTCGTTTCGGAAGACTCGACCGGGAATGACGACAGCGATCGAACCCCCTTTATCCAGGTTCTCTCTATACCGCTTCAGGATGCGGTTCTGCATCGTACTGGTGTGGGCAGGGGCAATCAACTGCCTGCCTGATGTGTCCGTCTGCACAGTAACGAAAGTGTCATAGTCGTCACGCGCGGGATGACCCTCGGGGAAGTTAAGGCTGCCAAACATATGATAATCATCATCAATTTCTGGTGATTCGACGACCATAAAGCCCATCCGATAGAAGATGTCTAGAATATATTCAAGTTCACTCATGAGAGGGTGTCTACTGCCTTCTTCGCTATCCAGAAGCCTAGGATGTTCGTCGGTTGGCGTATTAATATCAAATGGCGCGGTGACATCAATTGGGGTCTGTGACGTAGCCAGCACACCTTCAGCGTTGGCCAAACCTTCAAGCTCAGCCTTGAGCTGATTTATTTGGCGCCCCAGTTCAGCCCTCTGGTCTGGCTCGCTCTTGCCTACCTCTGCATAAAGTGACCTGAGCTCGGGTGCCCTCATTACATCTGACCTATTGTCAGAACTGGCCAGACGGTCTCGTAGTAGCTTGGCTACCTCGGCAACGCGAGGATCTGAATATTCCATACTTGTCATCATTATAACAAGTTTACAGAATAGACCAACAGATTAGAATGGGCCCGCGATAGAAAGGTAGGGCTTAGGATCCCCTGCATAACCAGGATGTTCGAGGAGACGTGCTCGTACATGCTCGATACCAGCCGAGAGTGGATCACGTGAATCTCCTAGCCCCAGGGCAGTGCCGATACGCCCAAGCTGCCGCTCACTGTAGAGACTCCCGAGGCCATCTTCGTCGAATTCGATGCCATTGACGCCACGTCGCACATCAACTGGTACCCACTCACCCAGTGGTGCACCGTCCGGATATTCTGTGGGGTCTAAAGTAAGAGTTCTGTACGGCATTTACCATATTATAACATCGTTATAGTATGTTCGCTACTTCAGCCACGAGCAAGTGAGAGTGGCATAGGCAATTGATCATCCGGGTTGGCATCATTATGTTCTCCGATCAATTCAGCAACACGCGCAACAGTTAATGGCCATTCCGGATGGTCGACATCGGCTATGTTATCAATATCTTCAGGTGTAAGCTCTCGAGGATGGGCAAGAACTGCGAGAAATCCAAGTCTAGAAAGCGGACGCTCTTCGCTGTATTCTGCATGAACAAAATGCTGCGTAAGATAGTTCGGGTTATGACCATTGCCCTCTCTGAAAAATGCCATAACAAAAGCTAGCGATCGCGCCACTGCACCAAGTTGCTTATGTGCATCGACCATATCCATGTGATGCTGAACAACTGAAGGCGCAAGATCACCTAGACCAACTTGCCCGAGCATGAAAGCAAATGCCGAGGAGTCTCTAAAATAGATTCTATTACCCCAAACTTCAACTCCAAGTGGCGAAACAAACCTTCTAAACCCTTTTGGGTCCACGGCATCATCAGCTGTAAGAACGGCATCAGTGTCGCTTTCCTGACCGATAAGTGGCGCAGCCCTCAAAGCCTGTTCTAAGTTTGCACGATGCATGAATGTCATGGGGTCTAAAATGACCTGTTTCAAACAAGTTGTCAACTTACAGGTAAAGTCACGTAGTCAAAAGCTACATCAACCCCTACTTCTAAGCGTAATCTGTCTAAGGAGCATTCCTCGTCTGTCGATTGTCTGCAATAAGATATACCTGGCAGCCTCTTTAACGAATTCTAAAGTGGTGCGCGGTGATCGGTGCTCGTTAAGGAGGCTCGCGTAGTGGCCGTCTCTTCTAATGATCTCTTGTGAGGTCATAACACCCTCAACTGGTATTCCGTACCTCACGTAGAGAACTGCCGCATTTACGGCATGGAGACCAACACTCAATAGTCCAATATGACTGTATCTCTTGAGTAGTGGTAGACAATTCTCGGCGTTCTGAGCGGTGTCCATTGACTCCTCCTCAGTTATGATGTCGTTTCCATCGATCCCCGAGAACTCTTTCATCAGATAGTCTCTCCCGGCGGACGCTTCTGACGGAAGATCGGGGCCCGCAGTCTTGCCACCACTAAGAAGTAGCTTGAGACCAGGTCGGGACTGTGCAACTATGGCTGCGGCTGTGAGGTTGAGGATGCTATCAGGACCCAAATGATTCGGCGCCTGACGTATCCTGCGTCGTGATGAGCCAATGCCGATGTTCTTCATGAGCACAACGAGTATATCCATGTTCTCAGGTAAATTGCCTCGTTTCGTCGCTAAGCCCATACAGGCTTTGATATCACTCGCATTTCCGTCAGTCAAGCTCAGACTGGCCTACGCATCTTATGAATCTATTGCCCATTTGTAAGCCGTGCGGATAGAATGATGGTATGGCTAAAGACTCCACCTTTGACATCGTTTCGGACTTTGACCTATCTGAGATGCACAACGCCATCGACCAGTCCAAAAGAGAGATAGCCAACCGATACGATTTTAAAGGGACAGCCGCAGAGTTAACATTCGACCCAAAGGGTCACGGCAGTGGCAGTCTCGTAATCATGGGTGATAACGACTTCCATATTGAGAGCATCTTAGACATCGTTCGAAAGAAACTGGCCAGTCGCGGTATCTCACAGAAGACACTTGATACGTCATTGCCAGAGACGACGGCAAATATGGTCGTTCGTAAGGAAGTTTATCTTAGGAAAGGTCTTGACCAAGAGAAAGCCAAGCAGATCACCAACCTAATTAGGCAGCAGTTCCCGAAGATCAAAGCTCAAATACAGGGGGACACCGTACGAGTCAGTAGCCAGAGTAAAGACGAGCTTCAACGCTTGATGCAAACACTGCGCGACACTTCTTTGGAATTTCCGATTAACTTTGTGAACTATCGATGAAAGACGGCGACCTACTCGGCCAGGCAAAAGCAGTCCTCGAGCGTAATGACAACGGCAACTGGACTCAAGCGGCCCTTGATATGTACCCCAACCAGTGGTTCTGGGACTCTTGCTTCATAGCCATCGGCCTCTCGCATTACAAGCCCGAACGGGCCATCCGAGAGTTAAGATCTATCTGTGCTGGGCAGTGGGATAACGGGATGATCCCAAACGAAGTCTTCCATCACGATCACCAGTCAGGTTCTCGTCTGTGGCGCAGCGAAGTATCACCACAGGCACCACCAACCATTAAGACCAGTGGCATCACCCAGCCGCCACTTCTTGCAGAAGCGGTCTGGCGTATCGGCGAGAGACTAACTGCACCGAAGCGCAACAAGCTCTTTGAAGAGTTCTATCCGAAGCTGGTGGCATATCACACGTGGCTTTATACCGAGCGCAACCCACACCATGAGGGCTTAGTTGTTCTCCTCCATCCATGGGAGACCGGGACCGATGACACACCCCCTTGGATAACTGAACTCCATACACACTGGACTCCGTTCTGGATAAGTCTGATCGGGGCAGTTCACGCTGATAAGCTGATTGATCTCATCAGGCAGGATCTCCAGAGTGCTTCTATTGAACAACGGATGTCTACCATGGACGCTCTGCGCCTCTACAATATCGTCGTTCGTATGAGGCGAAAGAAATACCAGACTAACCTGATCCTCAAGCATGGCTTGTTTGCTATCGAAGACCTCTTTTTTAACTCGATCTTGATACGCAACAATCAAATCCTTGAAGAGATAGCTAAGACGATCCGAAGACAACTGCCACGCGAGCTGCACGTCCAGATGACTAGAGCTGCTCTTGCACTTGACGACCTATGGGACGAGCAAAGTGAGCAGTACTACTCCCAAAACTTTGTGACCGATGAAAAACTGAGGGTTCCAACTATTGCTGCCCTTATGCCGCTATACAGCCGCGCGATCACACATGAGCGAGCCAAGAAGCTCGTTCACTTACTCAAGAACAGAAAAGAGTTCTGGACCACCTATCCAGTTCCGAGTGTCCCGCTCAGCTCAACTCATTTTAGAGAGATTCACTATTGGTCGGGACCGGTTTGGTTGAATACAAACTGGCTGCTTGCGGATGGGTTGCGCCATTACGGATACGATGACATTGCACAGAGTATAACCACATCGTCGCTAGCACTGGTAGAGAAATCTGGCTTTCGCGAATACTTTTCGCCGTTAGACGGCAGTGGAGCTGGAGCTACCAACTTTTCTTGGACGGCAGCGTTAATTATAGATATGCTGGCCCATAATGAGCCAGCAGCGGTGCTGGAAGCAAAAAAATAGAGCTGCTTGCTCTAGTTTGCTGAACGTGAGTGGCGACGGCCAATCATCAAAAGGAACGAACCGAATAGAATAGATGCCACGCCAGCCGAGGCTAACACTTTCGTACCTGGCTCGTGCATGACGTTTGGGTCTTGGCGAACGATGAAAGCCAGCAGCAGGCCTACTAAGCCGCCGATGATAAATACTGCGCCCCATGTCTTGGAGATTGACATCTCTGTTGGAAGTGACTGTCTGACCGGGTGAGCTGAAGCAACTGGCGATGACGGTTTGCCCTGAAGTCTTTTATCTAAATCGCGTACTAAATTCTTATGCATCTGAGATTGTTGCTGGTCCTGTTTCAAATAGAGCCCCATGGCGAATTTATGTATCCTTATTCAATTAGTTGTTGCGATGATCAGTTTCAGGAGTGAATAACGTACACATAACATGCTTCGTTATTCGGTTCCATATCTAGTGTAGCATACCAATCTAGTGGGCCAGTGTTTTAGCTCAAATATGAATATTTAAAGATACCGATTACGATGCTGAGCTCTATCAGGAAGTAAAGAATCGAAGTTATAAGAAGTGGCTTGGAGTCTTTGCGAATGGCGTAAACAAGCCAGACAACGTTATCAATCAGAAAAAAGCCCCATGTATAGATAGAGACATTCTGACTGCTGTGATTTACGTAGATTGTGTATGCCTGCGGAATTTCAAAAAGTGGTGTTGCCACCGAGAAGAGCCATATAAAAAAGTCCATCGGCTTTACAGACGGTCGATAGGAATGATGTTTGGGATGTCGCTTGTTTGGCATTTCTGTTTCAGTAGAGTCGTCTACGCAAAGTGTAAGCGATATCTTGGGGCGGGTCAATCGGGGTCATCTTGATGCCCACGCTTGGCGTTAGGATCATTCACGGTCGCAAGGTCAACGTGATCGATCGGTCTAATACGTGCGAGCAAATGGCTGAGATCAGTTAAACGGACGATCGCGTCATCATCATACTCATCATATAAGACGTCTACGGGCCGTTCATCATCCGAAACAAGGACGCCGTTTTCATGATGCTGTATTTGGAGAGTCATCCAATAGAATTCACGCTGGCCGGCAATTCGCACGTTAACGGACGGACGAACAATATCGAATATACGTGGTTTTCGGGGATCGGGAGTCTTAGTTGTCCACGAGCCGAATGCCTTAATATCGTAACCGGTCTGTGTCGCCTGCATCCCGATGAATCTAAAGTCGAGGTCATCGACCCAAAAGATACCCTCGTCACTGTCTATCGCACCGAGGCTAGCTCCAGCAAGGCTTCTTAGGAGGACGACCGGCTCTTGCTGAAGCTTGATCCAGGATGCCGTTTCCTCATTAGGCTGAAGATATGTCTCTTCAAGCCAATCTAGTTGCCCTTCAACTCGGTCGAGTATCTCCGCATCGCTATAACTCAGGTCAGTGCCGTGCGCATCTACAGATAGTCCGTGGCCAACGGTACGGCTGATTCTCCACATAGTGTTGTCACCATCGGCGAACTCAATCTCATACCACTCGTTATGTTCGCCCTGATCATCAAATCCGTAAATCCGAGCGCTAACTGTGTCGCATGGTATCGGCATTCCTAACGGAGTAAAACTGTACCGACCCTCGCGAAGTGGTTCATCGTCGTAGTAGTCTGGGCGAGGAACAACTGCCAGTCGTCTGACGATGCTGTCGAAACGGTCTGTAATGACTGTCTCACGTCTTTCTGGGTCGGGTAGCCACACTAAAGCTTCGTGGTCGGCATCTGCCGTCATGGCCCAAGTATTGCCTAGTAGACAATGATGTCAAGCGCTAAGGCGCCAACCAGTCCTGACCAGGCCTTCCTGAACAGGCCTCAATAACAAGCTGCTGACCGTTAGATGACCCGTCATTTAGATCATCGAGGCACTTCTGCGCGGCCACACTTACTATCTCACCACTCGGTGTCTCACCCCACTGCTGGTTCTTACTGCCATTACAGCTCCAAAGCTGGATTTTGTTGCCATCTGTGGCCTGACCCCTAGTGTCATCAAGACACTTGCCCATGGCTGTCAGGGTTTCGCTCGTACTGTAGTTAAAGGTCCACTGTTGGGCATTGGTCTGGTTACAGGTCCAGATATCTATCTTATTTCCGTTCCTCGTACTGCTATGGTAGTCATCCAAACATTTATTGCCGTTCGTAGATGTCCCAGCTTGCGTTTGCACGAGAGTGACGGGTCCTGTCTGTTCAACGGGGAGATCTAAGAACTGAGCATATGGATATGTCGTACTGCTCGTGCCATTAACGTTATAGGAGACAAGAACATCACCGTTTGGCGCAACCTGCTCGGGGTGGACAGCCACACCATAGGTCGTCGAACCTGAGGGACTTGAAATAGGCCACGTCCCATTGACTGTCCATGTGCCAGTAACGTTTGTTGCACTCAAGCGTTCGACGCTCGAACCACCATAGGCATCTCCTTGCTTGGTGAATAAAGCCCACCCAGTACTTGTCTGAATGAGTCCA
Organism: Candidatus Saccharimonadales bacterium; assembly: GCA_035945435.1. NCBI lineage: Bacteria > Candidatus Saccharimonadota > Candidatus Saccharimonadia > Saccharimonadales (SeqCode) > Saccharimonadales bacterium (SeqCode). Next base: position 9,688 of record DASZAF010000014.1, read on the forward strand.
AGAGTTGTGCCAACGTTAGCTGTAGCCGGTATGACGTTGTTATAGATCTGCCACATATTATTCCTGGCAAGATCACCAAACGGGACGAAAGCCACGTCACCAACCTTACAGTTGACAATGTAACATGACACCTGGTGCGTCCCTGTTACCCAGAATCCATTGTTGGTTCTGGCAACACCACCCCAGACAGTCGCCCCAGTAGAACCACCTGGCATCGCCATAACACCCTCATATGCAAGCGTTGACGCGTTAAACTCGGCCATGTACGGAGCAATGACCTTAAAGCCGCTAGACGACTCGTTGACACGTTCACCCATAATATAAAGCGTATTGCCATCAACGACAGGTATATTCATCCAGAAAACCGTCCCATCCGACCAGTTGGGGACTTGTTGCCATCCATGCCCGTATGGGCCAGGTACAGCGGTCAGCGTCAAACTGTTCGGCTTCTGAGTAAGAAAAGCGTCGTGTGGGAAACCTGCTGGTTGCCCATCTATCATGTTGGTGTCGCCAAAGATCCAGAGGATATTCTTATTCGGCAGTTGGACTGATTCAGTAACGTCTGAGTGAATAGTACCGTCAAAAGCAGCGTTGAATTGAGCCGGGGTGAAAAGTGGAGGCGCCTGGGCATACGAGTACGAGTAAAACGCCGAGGCTAAGATCAATGCGGTGCAAAGGCTGATAAAGATTGCTCTGGCGGTTGGCTTTAGCTTCGCCCAAGTGCTCTTAGTGCTACTCACACGTGAAGTTGAACGCTTACGCGTCGCGGTATTCTTCCTTTTTGTTTTAGTTGCCATTGTCAAGATCATTATAGACTGCTGTCTAAAAATATGTAAATAGACTTGAAAAAGCTAACGTTTTATGCTAGACTTACTAGTACTGATCGTTCTCTATGGGTATCCGACTGAAACACGGATATCCTTTTACTTTTCTAAGAGGTTCGTCTGACTCTTACCAGGTTCTAGAATCTGGACCTTGTCCAATTGCCGCCCGATCGTCCGTGTCTTTGTCGAAGCTTCGTCGATCGTTTTGGTGGCCTGCTCTAATTTCTGCTTGGTCTTCTCGAGCATATCTCCGAACTTTCCAAACTCCGTCTTGACACTGCCGAGCACTGCCCAGATCTCACTAGTGCGCTTTTCGATTGCAAGTGTTCTGAAGCCGACCTGAAAAGCGTTAAGCATAGCAGCAACACTCTGTGGGCCCGCCACGACGACTTTGTATTGACTCTGGATGGAATCAGTCAGCCCTGGGCGCTGAACGACTTCCGCGTAAAGTCCTTCGATCGGAATATAGAGTAAGGCAAAGTCAGTTGTGTGAGGCGGACTGATATATTTATCGTTGATAGTCTTAGCTTCCTGTTTGATGCGTGCCTCGATATTTTTGCTGCTTGTCTTAATGGCTTCGATATCACCTGCCTCTTGAGCTTCAACCAACCGGTGATAGTCCTCGAGCGGGAACTTTGCGTCAATAGGTAGCCAGACGACAGTGTTGTCGGCGTCTTTGGAAGGAATCTTAATAGCAAACTCAACTCGCTCACTACTTCGTGGGACGACCGCAACATTCTTCTCATACTGTTCTTTAACGAGGATCTGTGAAAGAAGATTATCTAACTGGATCTCTCCCCAAGTCCCGCGCGTCTTAACGTTAGCAAGCACCTTCTTAAGATCGCCGACTCCGCTAGCCAGATGCTGCATCTCACCCAATCCTTTGTAGACCTGTTCCAGCTGTTGGCTGACATGTTTGAAAGATTCACCAAGGCGTTTCTCCAGGGTAGACTGAAGTTTTTCATCAACCGTCTGGCGCATCTTTTCAAGCTGGGTGGTATTATCGAGTTGAATGCGGGTTAGCTTCTTTTCAACAACGTCAACTAACCTAGCGATCTCTTTAGCCTGGTTGGCAGCAACGCCCGCCAGTCTTCTGTCGAGAGAGTCGCTGTTATCCTTTAGGCTGGTCGACACTTCGCGGCGATTAAGCTGCATCTCTTCCTTGAGAAGACGGCTGAAACGCTCCTGACTTTTTTCCAGCAGTTTATCAACATCTGCGACCTCACCACTAGAGCCCCAGACCTTTTTCATCATAACGACCAAGAGCACGAAATCGACTATCGATAGAATCGCTACAATAGCAGGTATCATAATCTTAGTATACCGTGCTTTGAGGTGTTATTTTCTGACGGGTATCTTGCGATCTAACCACGTGCCAGTAGTCTTACTCAGTTGCTTCAAAAAGTCGGGCAATGGAACCCAGAACCAGATGGCGACGGCCACAATCGACATCAGCACACCACCAATGATATCTGTTAGGAAGTGAACATGCGCTAAGATGCGAGCCCACGCAACAACCGCGTCTGTAGCCACGAGAACGATGAAGTACCACCAATTCTTAGTAGCCAGGTAGACGACCAGGGCAGCCGCAGTAATCAGAAGTGCATGTAGCGACGGGAAAGAGTTGTTGTGCGGATTGATAGCAAGGGCCTGTACGTGGCTTAGAACGTATGGTCTGGCGTGATGGTACAGCTTCATGCCGATAGCCGCAAAAACAACCGCAGTAATTCCCGCACAGACAGTTCTAACGATATACTCCCCGCGTCGCACCTTCAATTCGAGCATTATGTACGCTGCCCAGAGAAGCGGAAAGATAAAGAAGTAATTTGCGAAAAAACTTATTAAGTCTTTATGCATAACCAAGCTCATTCTAGACCATATAACGCAATTCACCAATTATTATGTACAATTGGGACAACTATGGATCTTCCATACACAATCCCAGAGGACGCAATACGCCCCTTGAGCATCTATGGCCTTAAAGGACGTGTTCTGGAGCTTGGCGACGATAATGATCGGCGCACGCCCATTCTATTTGTCTACGGTCTTCATACGAGTCTGGAGAGAATCTACACGATCGCGCAGGCACTCGCTAAGTTTGGCCCACTGTCAGCGCCAGACCTGCCAGGTTTCGGAGGGATGGAGAGTTTACACAGAGTTAATGAAGAGCCGACTATCGACAACTTTGCCGACTTTCTGGCAGCGTTCGTTGAGCAGAGATATCCAGATAAAAACCAGAAGATTATTTGCGTCGGTTTCTCGCTAGGTTTCCCTCTACTGACTCGTATGATCCAGCGTCATCCACACCTTGCCAGCAGAGTAAAGCTGATGGTTAGCTTAGCCGGTTTCACCAGCGTCAAAGACTGTAGCTTTAACCCACCTACGATGTTGGCCTTGAGAGTCAGTTCGAAAATACTATCCTGGCAGCTCTTTGCCTGGGTTTTCAGGTGGGTCTTCTTGCAAAAGATAGTTATCTCCTCGATCTATGGAGCACAAGCCCGTAACCATCCTAAGATGAAGGGGTTAAACCGTGAGACGAGAAAGCAGATGATTAACTTTGAGGTGCATCTCTGGCACGTCAACGACGTCAGCACCTATTTCTCAATTGTGCACCAGATGGCACATCTAGATCTAACGAAAAAACGCATAGATCTCCCCGTTCACCATATTGCTGTTAAGCAGGATCAGTATTTTAACAACACGGTTGTTCGCCGCAACATGCGTAAGATCTTTACCGAGGTGACAGTCCACTACGCCGACCTACCCAATCACGCCCCCACCATTATCGAGGATGTTGAGGGAGCATCCCAGTTTCTGCCTGGTAGCATCAGAACTGTCTTGAAAAAGGCTAGTGTATAATCTCTAGTTAAAGGTTTAGCCTATGAAAATCGGCTTGGTTAGTCCGTACAACATCTTTAGACCAGGCGGCGTGCAAACGCTCATCTTTGCTCACTATGACGAACTGAAGAAGCGTGGTCATGAAGTTAAGATCATTGCGCCACGTCCACGTGTCCGCTCAATCGAGCACAATAAGACTGATGTTATCTTGGTGGCTGAAGCTACTCCGGTCAACACACCTCTTCATACAATGGTCGACCTGACACTCCAAGTCGATAGAGAAGAGTTGCAGAGAATGCTCAATAAGGAGAAGTTCGACATACTCCACGTTCACGAGCCATGGGTACCGCGACTGCCAATGCAGCTGCTCGAACTCTCTAAAGCAAAGAATATAGCCACCTTCCACGCCAAACTACCAGAGAGCCCGTTCAATAAGTCATTCGAAAAAGCCATCAGCCCGTATACGAAGCAGGTCTTTAAGCACCTGGATTATCTGACGGCTGCCTCTAATGCTGCCGCCGAGCACGTTCGATCGCTTGGTGATGGCGTCAACGTCGAAGTGATCCCATGTGGTATCGACCTTAAGCTTTATGATCCAAAGAAAGTCAAATCAATTCCTAAGTACCAAGATGATATTAAGACAATCCTCTATCTCGGCAGGCTTGAAAAACGCAAAGGAACAATCTATTTGATCAAGGCGTATGAGCAACTTATTAAAGAGCACGATGATGTGCGTCTTTTGATCGCAAGTGACGGTCACAAACGCGAGATGCTTGAGAACTATGTCCAAACCCACGAGATACCAAGAGTCGAGTTCCTTGGCTTTGTCAGCAACGTCGAGAAACGTCGGCTCTTGAAGAGCTCGGATCTTTACTGTTCGCCTGCCCTTTACGGTGAGGGATTTGGCGTCGTCTTACTAGAAAGCATGGCCATGGATGTTGTTACAGTCTGCGGTGATAACAGCGGATACTCAGCTGTCATGACAGGCAAAGGTAACCTGTCTCTTGTCGATCCTCGTTCGACAAACGAGTTTGCACGGCGATTGGAGCTAATGCTATATGATGAAGATGTTCGAACCATGTGGCGCAAGTGGGCCGCAGACGAAATCAAACAGTACGACTATCAAAATATCGTTGATCGCTACGAAAAAATATACGAGAGGCTTTTAACACATGACAAGGTCCGAACGACAGCTTAAAGTCGGCTTTGTCTTCGACGATACGCTGGACAACCCCGATGGTGTGCAGCAGTATATGCTGACGCTCGGACAATGGCTTGAAGACAACGATCACGAAGTCCGCTACTTAGTAGGTGAAACGCATTCACGCATTCACGATCCTACAGTTTACTCACTTTCAAAGAACGTAAAGGTTAGGTTTAACCATAACCGAATGTCGGTCCCGCTAGTTGCTAATAAAAAGTTCATCACGAGCGTTCTCGATAAAGAACAGTTTGATGCGTTACACGTGCAGCTGCCCTGCAGCCCGCTTCTTTCTGGTCGCATCGTTGCTATGGCAGACCCAGCTACATCAATCGTTGGGACTTTCCACGTCGTCGGCAGCACCCGCCTTGAAGAAGTTGGCGCTAAGCTACTCTCCAAACTACAGACAAAGATGTTCGAAAGGATTGACCACTTGGTTAGTGTATCCAAAGCTGCAGACGCATTCGCTAGTCGCAACTTTGGCGTAAAGACACAGGTTATCCCGCTGCCAATCGATTACAAACGATTTAGTGCCGCCAAGAAGATGCCATACTTGATGGACGGTAAGACAAACATCATCTTTCTCGGTAGGCTTGTTGAACGTAAAGGCGTTAAGTATCTTATTGAGGCTACAAAGCGACTTAATGAACGTAATAAAACAGAGAATCTCCGGGTAATCATCTGTGGTGGTGGTCCGCTCGAGAGCGAGTTACGGGAGATGGTCCGCAGGTATCACCTCACGCATCTGATCCAATTTGTCGGATATGTTAGTGAGGAGGATAAGATGAGCTACCTGGCAAGCTCGCATCTGACCATCTACCCGTCAGTTAGTGGTGAGAGCTTTGGGATCGTCATTCTTGAAGCCATGGCTGCCGGGTCGGGTGTCGTCATGGGAGGAGACAACCAAGGCTATAGAACCGTGCTAGGCCCACAAGCCAACCACGTTCTCTTTAACCCCCGAAATAGCGTTGAATTCGCCGATAAGATAGAGATCCTGCTTAGCACGCCAGAACTGCGCGCTAAGATTCACAAGTGGCAAGAGTCAGAGGTCCTCAAGTACGATGTCAACCGTGTTGGCAAAGAGCTACTGGAACTCTATATACGTAAATAAGTTTACAGACCAGACTTACAGATTGGGCAATTCTCTTCGCTTTCCATTCCCTTGAACCAGATCTTGACCGCAGTCGGCCATGGCATGATGTCCATATAACCTTTTAGGTCGGCTGCAAGCCTGAGGAGAGCACCTAGCAAGCCACCGAAGGTAATTCCACGCCATTCAACAAGAGCCCAGCTCTCACCCTCTGGGAGAACAACAATGGTTTTCTTCGGCTTATAAACCCTAGGCTTCCGGCCATTGGCGAGTCGCTTGAGATTCTTGGACAGGTAGGCCGCATCACGAACGGCAGTCAGAGCGAGGCCGCTATACTTAGTTTCAGCATTATCACCAATAACATAAAGCGAGTCGTCAACTTGCATATAAGCATTAACGGCCACTCGACCGTGAGGACCAAACGTAAACTGACTCTTGTTTGCCTCAAAGAACGGATTATTCGTGACTCCAGCAGTCCAGATAACAGTATGGGTAGCCAATGACCGACCGTTAACCATCAGTTTGTCATGAGTCTCGCCGCCGACTTTGCTACCCGTCATGATCTTGACGCCGAGGTGTTTTAAGCGGTTCTGTGAGAGAAATGCCGCCCTATCAGACATTCGACCAAGAATCCGGGGTGCTGCTTCGACAAGCTCAAGTGTGATCTTGTCAGAACGGGCCTTATGGTTACGAGCCACTTTCTTAAGATATGATCGCAAAACTGCAGCTAGCTCAACGCCCGTAGCTCCTGCTCCGACAATGACATAGTTCTTGTCAGGCCTGCTCTCGTCGATAAATTCTTCATGCAGATCACGCCGAAGTTGTCTCAGCCCTTCGAACGTCTTAATATTGTGCGAATACTTCTCAAGACCGGGTATACCAAAATAGCTTGTCACAACCCCGATAGCCAGAACGCAGATATCATACTTAAACACCTGCCTGTCTTTGGCGGTGAGTTCTTTCTTCGACCGGTCAATTGACTTAACGCTAGCTTGAACGAATTTGATCTGGGGATCGTCAGCCAAGAGCATGTCGAGCGGGATACACGATTCGAGGTTACTATGTCCAGTTGCCGATCGATAGAGAGTCGGGTAGTATCTGAAGTTTGTCTCGTCTGAGATAAGAGTGATCCTGTAGAGGTCTGAGTGCGCCAGGTCGCGGGCTAGCTTGATGCCTGCGAAACCACCGCCGACAATGAGAAGATGTTTTTTCATGACTTCACGTTACCACTCAAAGCATAAGCACCGCAAGGATCGAATCATAAGCGTGTTTGATCGTCGATTCGTTTCTGAGTATGATGAGATCATGACAAAACTCACCGACGACCTGAAAAAAGTAATCAAAGGCGAGGTTGACGACACGACTAAAACCCGCGAGTTTTACAGTCACGATGCCAGCCTCTTTGAACTTAAACCTGACGTTGTAGCATCCCCAGCCGACAGCCACGACGTTCAAGAAATCGTCAAGTATGTTGCCTCTCACAGACATGAAGACAGCCGCCTCTCAGTTACCGCCCGCAGTGCCGGCACAGATATGAGCGGCGGGGCTATCAACGAGTCAATCATCATGGATATGAGCAAGCATTTCACAGCTATCGAGAAAGTCGATGCAAAGGAAGCGCGTACGCAACCTGGGGTGCCATACCGTGATTTTGATAAGGAAACACTCAAACATGGCGCGATTCTCCCCTGTTATCCCGCATCAAGGGACCTCTGTACGGTTGGTGGCATGGTGGCTAACAATTCGGGTGGCGAGAAATCGCTCGAGTTCGGTAAGACAGAGAACTTCGTCAAGCAGCTAAAAGTAGTCCTCAGTGATGGCAACGAGTATACTCTTGGCCCACTCAACCGTGACCAACTAAAAGCCAAGATGCTCCAGCATGACTTCGAAGGCCAAATTTACCGCAAGACATATGAATTGATCGATAAAAACTACGATCGTATTAAAGCCGCTAAGCCACATGTCAGCAAGAACTCAACTGGCTATAACCTTTGGGATGTCTGGGACCGCGAAACGGGAATCTTTGACTTGACCAAACTGATCGTTGGCTCGCAGGGCACTCTTGGTATTGTCACTGACATAACCTATCGTCTCGTGCCCCATCGTCCGCATTCGGGGCTACTGGTACTATTCCTGCACGATGTCGACCGACTCGGAGAACTAATCAACGTTGTTCTCAAATCAAAGCCAGCCAGTTTTGAATCATTCGATGACGCTACTCTAATCTTCACCATCCGCTTCATGCCCTACTTTCTGAAAATGCTCGGCCCGATTAGATTCATCAAGCTTCTCATTAGTCTTATACCAGATGGACTCCAACTCCTTAGGGGTATACCAAAGATGATCGTTATGGTCGAATTCAACGGCCATACAGAAGATGAGGTTCGAGAAAAGATTAAGGCGCTTCATCGCGAGCTCAAAGAGTACCACGCCCGTTATGAGATAAACGGTTTTGAAGAGGATCCAACCGAGGGTAAGTCGGAGAAGTTCTGGCTCATGCGACGTCATAGTTTCAATCTTCTGAGACAGAAGGTAAAAGATAAGCACACCGCTCCATTCATCGACGATCTTGTCGTCAACCCGCAGTATCTACCTGAGTTCTTGCCACAGTTAAGGCGAATCGTTAAGAAGTACAAGTTTCTCGCAACGGTTCAGGGTCACGTTGGTGACGGCAACTTCCATATCATTCCACTCATGAAGTTTGAACTACCCAAAGAGCGCGCCAAGATTCAACCCGCCATGAAAGAAGTCAACGAATTAGTTCTTAGCTATAAGGGATCACTATCCGGTGAACACAACGACGGTATGATACGAGGGCCATGGCTGAAAGAGATGTACGGCCCCGAGATACTTAAGATCTTCAGAGAGGCTAAGCAGATTTTTGACCCTGACGGCTTCTTCAACCCACATAAGAAGGCTGAGGCCGAATGGGATTTCAGCTTCTCGCATATTCGAGCAAGTTTCTAGACTGCTGCAGACTCGAGCGCACCTGATTCTACAGCAGCGTCGACGCTCTCCATAAATGCCGCCTGTACGACACGTCTAACTACATTCGGCCGCATTCGAGACGTATTGAGTAGTAACTGGCGACCCTCTAAGAACGCCCGCCTCCCCATTCCCTCACGAAGTCTACAGACAGGAATGCTCGCTCGAATACCTAGGCTGACAAGCGGCTCAATATTGTTACCAAGACCGCTAGCTAAGGCGAGACCGACCAACCCATCTACATCGAATGGGGCTTCATGATGAGAGCAATATGGTAGTGCATTAGCTTGAGGTACGTTCTTGTCCAGGTCACGCTCAACATCATCACGAGCACGAACAAGAGCTTTGTGGTACGCCTTACCCAGCTCAGTCTCTTCAAACGGCAGGGCCTCTTCGCCGGCAACCGGCAGTCCAATGCGCCTACGCGCACAGTCCCGCAAGGCGGCAACAATGGGGTGAATGTCTGAGAATATGTCAGTTACTATCCGTAATCCTTCTACAGGACCTTCGATTTCGTCACCGTGATCAATCGCCTCAGGTAGGCGACGCCCGTCAAGCACGATGAATGTCGTATCGGTATCACCTTGTCTGATAGCTTCTGCAACGGCACCCACTCTGTGCCGTAGATCAGCTTTGACGTATCTACGAACTAGTCCGTGAGGCGAGACAGTAGCTGATAGTGCCGATGCATCAGAGGTATATAGAAAGTCCCGGCCCTGTTGCCCAATGGCAGTGCCGACACCAGCCACAAGCTCACCAATAGCCTGACCACCCAGCGTATGTACCCTCCGCTCCACTTCTGCAAACGGCATACCGAACTCAACTCCTACTAGCCGACTAAGCTCGAGACCCAGAAGACGATAGCTCTGGCCCGTCTCGAAGGTCTCACCGCCAAGTTCGGCGAGGGCCTGCGCTTGAAGACCTTTGCCGGCACACGGTCCGCCTGCCAAGTTTACAACTGGGATCAATCCACCCCTGTACTCAAGACTCATTTCTACTCTCTCTTATAAAACGAGGGATCATCACACATGATTCTCCCTCGAGCTGTTAGTGGTCAAGTATACGATCACCTTACCCGCTGTACAAGGCAAGTCTATATAAACTATCAAGCCATATTATAACATAATTAATTTAGCACAACAAAGTCATCAAGCATCAGTATTTTACTTTGCCATCTGGCATATAGGGTATATAATGCTTACAGTAATCAGCCAAAATGAAAACAAAAATATTCACTGTTTTGTTGGTTCTGGTGGTGGAATTGGTGGCAGGGTTATACCCAGGCCACGCTCATGCTGGCAGTGGTGTTGTATACATCTCACCGTCTGGCGCGAGTGTGCAATCTGGCAATGCCATAACCGTCCAACTTCGCATCAGCCCAGGCACGGCTGTCAATGCCGTCCAAGCGACAGTCGGTTACGATTCTTCAACCCTGCAGTACGACTCTTCAAGTATCGGTGCTTTTTCGACTTGTACAGTAGATACTGGCACCTCTTTTGCGTGCGCAATGCTCGGAAGCAGCACAAGCAGCGATTCGCTAATTGCTAGCATCACCTTTACGGCTCTCGCAGGAAGTGGGAGTACGTCCCTCAGCGTTTCAGGACAGAACGCCGCTTATAACGGCAGCTACACAGATCCGGGAGCTAGTGGTGCTACCATCAGCTTCACTTCCCCGCCTCAGCAATCAGGAGGTGGCGGTGGTGGATCGTCAGGCGGCTCATCATCTACAAGTCATAGCTCTTCACGAAGTAGTACGAGTTCCTCATCGACATCGTCGACGACAACACCATCAACGCCTGTACCAACTCCCGCCACCCCAGTCATTCCACCAAAACTTGTTACATCTGACTTAACTGATGTCCAATTTCAAGCTGCTTCTATTAAATTCTCAGCCAATGTGCCGGTTGAAGGCTACATCATCTTCGGCACAAGCAAGAACGATCTAAACCTTATTACGACGCCGACCGGTTTTGGTAAGAGCGGTTCGGTTAGTTTCGGCCAGGGCCTTACGCCAGGAACGACATACTACTATAAGATGGTCGTTAAAGATGACAGCGGGAACTACGTAGAGAGCAGCCTGAAAAGCCTGACCACAAAGGGTTACACAGTAGTTGTGACCGTTCTCGATAGCAAATATAAACCACTCGTAGGCCAAGTGGTAACTCTCCACTCAACACCAATGTCGGCAACGACTAACTCTCAAGGAGTAGCAACCTTTACAGATGTCGCTCCTGGGCTACATCATGTAGATTATTCTGCTTCGGGTCACACGTACTCACAACCGACATACGTTCTAAATAACGTTGCAACCGCCAAAGACGGCGTCCAGTCGGCACCAACACAGACAAATGCCATAGTCCTCAGTGGCTACGTTCAACCGAAGCATAGTTCTTGGGGAACGTACTTATTTATTACTCTTCTTGTCGTTATCCTATTAGTGGCTTGGCGCTTCATCATGCTCATTCTATCCAACAACCGACGCAACTTCGAGCATTACGCCTCAGCCTTCTTGCCTCACCACGGCAAGTCTCACGCTTAAGATTACTTATTTATAGGAATACAGACATCAGGCTCAATCTCACCTGGCTTGGCACTCCATGAAGGGCAGTAGTAGCCCAGTGAGCGTGCCTTGCTCTGCCACTGAACGGGTACCACGACACCTCCGGCCATAAGCGGCTTCTTTGTGAGTACGGGAGGCTTTTCGCTTTGACGAGAAACGGAAGGGTGCGGTTCTTGTGAGGTGTGTGTATAGACTGACCAATACAGAGCAACCGCGCAAAGAGTGGTCACCACCAGTGCGACGATCAACGTCTTATGTTGGATCGTCTTTCGCAATTTTTTACTCACTGCCATATGCACCTGCTAGGATACTCAAATCAAGAAGGTTGACTACCCCATCCTTATTAATGTCTGCTCTCCCAAGGCTTGGACCCGCCTCTCCATATTCGCTCGCCAAGATACTCAAATCAAGAAGGTTAATGTGCCCATCTAAGTTGATGTCGGCGGGGTAGGCTGGAAAACCTGTCGCCGTGCCGGCCAACGAAAGGTTGTTGGCGTTATCAATCGCTACTACCTGATACTGATACGAAGTGTTCACTACAAGTCCGCTGTCACTAAAGTTGGTTGCGGTCTGGTCTACGGCAATCTCTGTGCCATTTCGATAAACGTTATATCCCTTGATACCAGCACTGGCCGTACTAGCGGTCCATGTAAGGTTGACGTGGGTGGTATCAACGGTCGTCGTGGTCACAACCGGCTGAGTGGGTAGAGAGGTGAAGCCACCGAGACCATTTGGTGAGCCAAGCCCGCTCGGCACATCAAAGCCAGTCGTGGCAGTACAGTGCTGGGTTTGGCCAGACTGACAGTCGTTACCACTGGTGATATCGTGGGAGTTTGAACCGTTGAAATACGTATACGGGACGCTCGAGGCAACCGTGTTACTTGCGACACCCCCTGTCAGTGCGTAGATACCGGCAATTATGGGAGTGGCTAGAGATGTACCACCAACAAGATACCATGAACCATCCACGTTCACTGCAGCACCTGTGTTTGGATCGGCATCGGCTGAGACATCACCAAATGCCCTGTTCGAACCACAGCCATTGGTGCTCCAGCCAGAGTAGCTTGTCTGCCATGCCGGGGCACTATAACTTGAACAGCCCCCACCGGAATCTCCCCAGACTGTCTCACTAGCCCAAGTATTATCTACATTAACCGCTAGCGTTGTACCTGAGACGGCTACGACATCGGGATTGTCGGCAGGCCAGGCTTGCGCTCCGCTTGCTCCTTCCGAAGCTGTGTCTCCAGTCGCTGCTACCTCGGCAATGTTACTGAATTCAAAATGACTATCAAGGCTGGAGTCATCACCCCCACTCCAACTGTTAGATATGGAGACCGGGCTGAACGTGGCAGCTTCAGAGTTGGCCGTAGCTAGATTGGTGCTCTGGTCGTCGTTAGATTGGACAAGCACAATCTTGCATGTCTGACAGATTGTATGTGCCGTCTCTACATCGAGAGCCATCTCAATCGTCCAACCGTAGTTATTCTGCGGTAAAGCAGCAGGCAGACTAGCCCCGCCTGTCTGGTTGACGACGTCAAGACAGCCATTTGTCGCATCACAGTTTGGGATACCATAGTTTTGGCTATAGTCGTCGACCGAGGTATAAAGATTGCTCACACCACCTTCAAATCCGCCCGCATCAACAATCGCTATCGTCTGCGGTCCAAAGCTGCCTGGTGTTGAGCAGATCGATTGGACACTGCCCCCTGGAGCACACGGTAAGTTATAGGCAGTATGAAACTGAGCTGGTCCGTAGCCACTGACCTGCGATGGCTTACTGATTAGAGGCGTCCCGTTATTATTGATTGACTCTTGGGCTAGACAGTGGGCATGACCTGGAAGGGGAACACCACATATGTCACGGCTCATCCTGTCCGTAATTGCGCGACGTACTTCTTGGACACGAAGAGCCTCAGGGTGGAATGAGTCATTGGTTGAAGTAACATGCGACTGGCTGAATAGTAAGAGAGCGCTCGCGACAGCAACGACGATAGCTGCAAAAACAAGTCCGTGCTGGATACCAAGCCGACGAACTTTTCTGTGTTCTTCGTCATAGCGGCTAAATGAGGGGCGCTCCCCGTACATAGCTCGTTATAGTTCGAGGGAAACTCCCTCAAACTGATTACTCCCTGTTTGTTTTTGGTGATCTACGGCACCTCGCCGTCTTGTCTCAAAGTATAGCGAACTGCTTACGTTTTGTACAGAGATAGGTCTAGAGATAAAGTTTAGTAGTCTGTGTAACCTGGGAACCAGTCGCGAGTCAGCTGTGATTCTTCTAGTCCTGCCTTCATCAAACCCACACCTATGGCGTCAACCATACCCTGTGGGCCGGTTATATAAACCTGGGAAGCGTTTAAACCCGGGACCAGCTCGTGGCATTTTTCAGGGGTCAGTCGCTCACCAATCACATAGTGAACTTTGAGCTCTGGATGGCTCATCCGCCAGTGTTCAATTTCGTCACCAAAGACAACGTCTCTCTCTTTGTTTGCATAGACCAGTATCGCAGGAACTGGTTCGTTGTCGTAGACGCGTTGCTTAAGGATGGAATGCACTGGGGTTATGCCAATCCCCCCCGCGATGAAGACAAGGGGCAGAGCACTCTCCCTCCAGATGAAATCACCCTCGATACCATCAACCGTAATCTCCCCGCCAATTGGTATGTGATCGAGCGCCTGTTTGAACGTACTCTGCGACACGTGAGTCGTAATAGCCGGGTGTTTCTCGTATGGAGGTGCCGAGATCGTGAACCAGTGCTCAAACTCAAGTCGATCTTCAGGGTCACCTTCGTGGTCAAGCTCAACCCTCATATACTGTCCAGCCACCCAGGAGACAGGCTGCTCGGGCTCAAACACGAACGATGTTACATCACCAACTTCTTTATCTTTTCGTAGTAGTTTAAAGCGCATAGGCCAGTTCTCCTTAAGCAGTTAGTAGTTCTTCATGCCTGATTATAACGGTCAGATACGAAAAGACGTACGGTATGATGGTAGTAGCAGTATTTTGTTTGACGTATAGTAGAGGCAAGTGTCTATGAGTATTCCCCGTGAACCCCGAAGTCAGACTTCCCTCAGGGTATCGCTTGTCGCATGGTTAGTGCGTCTAGCCGGTATCGGTGCCATCCTGGAGACGCTGTCGCAGCGAGTACCGCACAAAATCGCTCATACGATCTATTACGTCGACGCCAATCCGATACTTGCTTCGAGAGTCCTTGATATCGCTTTAGGCCTCGCCCTTCTCTATCTCGCTCAGCAGCTGGCTCGCCGTAAATTCAGCGCCTACTATCTGACTGTCACTATTCTTGTCATCTTGATCGGTGCCGAATTTGTCAGATTCAAGCATATGGGCCAGCTCTTTTTGTATGCCAGCGTCTTAGCAATTCTACTTCTGACCCGTCACCTCTATGATGTTAAGAATGATAGCGTCAGTTTCCGTAGAATTGCCCTTGTCTCAACGATGCTCCTAGGCGTCACCTTTGTTTATGGGACAATCGGTTTCCTGCTTTTGAGAAAAGCTGAATTCCATCACATCTTCTCTGTCGATGAAGCCATGGAATACACGCTAAGACAGATGGCTACACTTGGTGACTACACACTTGTCACGCATAGTAAGCATGCCCGGCTCTTTTTGCAGACCCTCAACGCCGCTACAGATACGTCACTTGTTCTCGTCTTCACGGCTCTTTTTAGGCCCATCCGTTTCCGCGTTGGAGCACTACCATACGAACGCCATGTAGCTGAAGAGATACTGGATAAGTGGTCTGACTCAACCGAGGATTACTTTAAGCTATGGCCCCGCGACAAACACTACTTCTTCAATGCCTATCGTGATGCGTTTGTAGCCTATAAACTCGTCGGCAGCACTGCCATTGTGCTCGATGGACCAAGCGGTAACCCAGATCATATAGAGGAGTTGGTTAAGGAGTTTTCTGAATATTGTGCGGTCAACAGCTGGCGGTTAACGGTTGTCCACAGCGATTCTCGCCTACGGACTCTTTACGAGTCGATGGACCTAAAAGAGTTGGCGATAGGCCAGGAAGCCGTTGTCAGTATCCCGGAGTTTGCGGCTAAGACTCAAGGTAATAAACACTTCAGATACGTCAAGAATAGAGCTGAGCGAGAGAACCTTCACTTTAGTCTCTGGCAGGCACCTTTAACTGACGAACAGATCGGTCAACTCCGAGAGGTGTCGGCGAGCTGGCTCAGACATAACAACCGGCATGAATACACCTTTGCGATGGGCTACTTTGACGAAGAATATCTCCGTAGCTGTGTGGTGGCAACATTGCAGGACGCTGACGGTCGCGTCATCGCCTACACAAATGTCGTTCCTAGCTTTGTTGGTAAAGCACGCACCATCGATCACATGCGCTCTGTCCCGGAGGTTTCGCAGGTTGCTATGCACTTCCTGCTCATGCGCTTGATTCTCAGTCTTAACGACCAGCAGATTGAGATGTTTAACTTGGGCTTCGTTCCGCTTGCTGACGTATCGGAAGAAAAAAAACATAGCGCCAGTGAACGCGCCTTATCTATCATCAAGCGATTTGGTGGTGGCGTCTATTCGTTCGGTGGGCTAGAACAATTCAAGGGTAAATTCGAACCTGATTGGCAACCACGCTACCTCTATTACCCGCCGCAATCACTCGTTCAGGTCGCCAGTGCCCTTAACACCGCGGTCAGCATCGACCCGACCAGCAATAAGTTGCGCAGGTTGAAAAAGGCCAAAACACTCGTTTGGCCACTAGCTCTTACGGGGGCCATTGCTAATGCATCGTGGCCACTTGCCTACTTTTATAACCGGCACATGCTCTTCAGAGGACTCGTCAGCGACCTCGGTCAGCAAGGGCAACACCATGCCTTTCTCTTCAATACGCTAGATGTAGTCGGCGGATCGGCCGTTCTTATTCTTGCTATCTGGCTCTACATACGAGCAAAGCCATCGCTTAACCAGTTCGCACATTTTGGGACGTTGGCTTTCGCTCTAGGCGGCCTTGGAGGTATCATCGCAGCCCTCACTCCACTTAGCGCCCGACTTGAGTCGACGACCGTTCAGTACCTTATCCATCACATCAGCACCAAAGTACTCATCCACGGTGGTGCCAGCACGTTAAACTCAGGCGGGTTCCTGGTGGCAATGATCCTATGGGTGCTTTGGAAGAAGCGTGAGGTTGAACATAAACCTGTCTACACGCTCTTTGTCCTGGCGACCGTTCTGGTCGGAGTATTCGGCTTCTTTCTTGGGATCTACTTCCCGCTCGTGGGCTTCAGCGCACAAAGAGTATTCATCATTCTGCAGTCAACTTGGATGGTCTGGTTCCCGCTCGCACTCTTAGAGCAAGGTACACGCCACCGCACCAAGATAGCTGCCAATCAAGTCTCAACCTAGTCTCCGGAGCTTGCCCTTGACACTCCCACGGTGCATGATGATGGTATGGAAAAGCCACTTCCCGAACGAATGCGGCCGCGAAAACTCGATGACGTCGTAGGTCAGGACCACCTGACAGGTAAAGGGAAGCTCTTTGGGGTTATCGTTGAACGCAAACAACCAGTCAACCTGATCCTCTGGGGTCCGCCAGGGAGCGGTAAGACGACGATCGCTAGAATCTTAGCTCACGAGACAGGCGCCGACTTTACTGAGCTCAGCGCAGTTAGCACGGGTAAGGCGGACATCCGTGAGGTCGTCAAACGAGCGATGGAGAATCAAGCTCAAGGTAAGCCAACGATCGTTTTCGTTGACGAGATCCACCGCTTTAATAAGGCCCAACAAGATATCTTCCTGCCATATGTTGAAGGTGGGCTCCTAACTCTAATCGGGGCGACCACCGAGAACCCTAGTTTTGAGGTTATTGGCCCGCTCTTATCGAGGAGCCGGGTTGTAGTTCTAAACCCGCACTCAGCCGATGACCTGCGGAAGATAATTGCCAACGCGATCAAAGCCGAGAAAAGCACATCTCGAGTTAGTAAAGAAGCGACAGAGATGCTCGTTGGCCTAGCCGATGGCGATGCTCGAGTTGCTCTTAGTAATCTCGAGCTTGCCCTGCAGACAACGAAAGGCAAGATCACGCCCGAGATCATTCAGACCGTTGCCCAAAAAAGATCACCACACTACGACAAAAATGGCGAGGCGCACTATAACATCATCTCTGCGTTCATAAAAAGCATGAGAGGCGGCGACCCAACGGCTGCTACCTACTACATGGCCCGCATGCTACAAGCCGGCGAGGATCCTAAGTTCATTGCACGTCGTATGGTAATCTTCGCCAGTGAAGACATAGGCCTTGCGGGCAATGGAGCAGTCAGCCTTGCCGTCTCAACCTTCCTGGCGGTTGAGCGGGTTGGCCTGCCTGAGTGTCAGTTCAGCCTCTTTCACTGCGCCATCGCCCTCACCAAAGCCAAAAAGTCCAGAGAAGTCACGAAAGTCATGGGAAAGGCTTTGAAGGCTGCCGAGGAATACCCTGATGCGCAAGTTCCTCTACATCTGCGCAACGCCCCTACCAAACTGATGAAAGACCTCGGCTACAACCAGGGTTACGAATGGTCGGCAGGCTTCGAGCATGAGAAGGGGTTTCTTCCCAATGAGTTAAAATCCCTAGACTTCTTTCGCTAAGAGGACTTTCTGGTGGCTGCGCTTTCGCTCGGTCGGATTGAGATGGCGCTTACGGAGTCGGAGGTTTTCTGGAGTAACTTCAAGTAGTTCGTCATCCGCTAAGAAGTCGAGATATTGTTCGAGACTAAGACGAGTGTATGGTGTAAGCTGAATCGTTCCCTCAGAAGAAGAGCTACGTAGGTTCGTCAACTGCTTACCCTTGCAGACGTTCATGTCAAGGTCTTCCTGGCGGTTGTTAATACCCACGATCATTCCCTGGTAGACTTGCGTACCTGGTCCGACGAATAGTTCGCCGCGTGCTTCAGCAATGTCGAGCGCAAAAGCAGTCGTCGGCCCGGCTTCAGTGGCAATCAAGGCACCGTTTCGGATATTTATGGGCGCAGGACCTACGGGTTGATATCCGTCGGGGAGACTGTGCGTGATAACAGTCCCCTTGGTAGACGTCAGGAGCTGGCCTCGAAGACCGAGAAGCGAGCGGGTTGTTATAGCATAGGTAAATCGGCTGGAACCCGAGTTGGTTGAAGACTGACTCTTCAGGATGGCTCGTCGCTTACCCAACTCCTGGTTGATAACTCCAACGAATTCGTCAGGGACTTCGATCAAAAGCTCTTCGACTGGTTCCTGTGTGACGCCATCGATAACGGCTGTTACAACCTGTGGTCGACCAACCTCAAATTCATAGCCTTCACGGCGAAGCGTTTCAATAAGAACACTGAGATGTAATTCGCCACGGCCACTGATAGAAAACCCTATACCTTGCTCTTCAACGCGAAGTGCAACGTTCGTTTCAAGTTCGCGCCTTAACCTATCCCCAATCTGGCGGCCAGTCGTAAACTGCCCTTCCTTGCCCTTGAGAGGCGACGTATTGGGGCCAAGATACATCTTTAGTGTTGGAGATTCAACCGAGATAACCGGTAGTGCTTCCGGCAGCTTTGAATCGGCTACAGTCTCACCGATATGGGCGCCTTCGATACCCGACAGTGTCACAATGTCGCCGGCAATCGCCTCGTCAACTTCCACCTTACCGAGCCCCTTGCTGGCAAAGATCTTCTCAATCTTAGTCGAGACTTTAGTGCCATCGGTCTTGATAAGAGCTGCCTCTTGGCCTCTTCGTATATGGCCTCTCTTCAGCCGACCGATAACCTGTTTACCAAGAAAGTTGTCATACCCGAGGGCTGTGATAAGGAACTGAAAAGGCTCGTCTGCTCCGCTAACTTCCGGAGCTGGTATAATCTCGACAATCGCTTTAAGGAGGGTCGTCAGGTCGGCTTTCTCACTTGTGTCTGAGGGCATTGAATCCCAGATCTTACCGTCACGCCCGATCGAATAGTAGGTTGGATAATGTAACTGGCTCTCATGTGTAGCCAACTCAAGGAAAAGGTCGGCTACTTCATCTTCAACTTCGCTAATGCGGCGGTTTGGTTTGTCGATCTTGTTGATAATGACGATCGGCACCAGATCCATATCGAGTGCCTTGCGTAGAACAAATTTGGTCTGTGGCATTGGGCCTTCCTGAGCATCTACGATCAGAAGAACACCATCCGCCATCGTGAGCGTCCGTTCTACCTCACCCGAAAAGTCGGCATGACCTGGTGTGTCGACTATGTTTATAGTATAGCCATCGTACTCGATCGCCGTGTGCTTAGCCGTAATGGTGATGCCACGTTCTTTCTCTTGGTCACCACTATCCATGATCAGTACTTGGCTCATCTCATCTTGGTTATCACGAAATATATGCGACTGCTTCAAGAGACCGTCAAGAAGCGTCGTCTTACCGTGGTCGACGTGAGCAATTATGGCGATGTTACGAATATGGCGAGCGTCTCTCATAAAACAGACCCACATTGAAGAGGTGGGCTCCCTTAATCTCTTACGCTTATTCTACCACGTATACCAGAGTACGTACAGACTTAAATTGTGCTAGTAGGTAACTTATTTTATAATAATCTATTATGCCTAGGTACGAGGGCTACGGTCCACTCTATCTCCCGGGTGACCCACGATCTGAACGAGTCAAGCTGACCGCAACCGAAGTTGGTCAGTTTATTCAGTTACGCGAGGCTGGTGTTTTGGCGCAGATGGTCCTCAACGGCCTGGTAGCTATGGATGTGATTGAAGGAGCCAACACGCTTATCGCACGCCGGGCTTACCACCTTGAAAGTGTACCTATTCGAGTAGTACGGTTTAATAGCGAGCGCGGTAGAATGGTGTTCGGTGTCTCGTGGGGACAGCCCGGCTTATTCGCAGAATCAGTGGGGCGGCTACAGGACGCTCAAGACTGCTGGCGTATCTGTACCCGTTCGCTCGGTCGTCACGCCGCCGTAGCGGCCATTGAAACACCCGGTATGCCGACCCTTGCCCATGAAAGATGCGAGCTTATCGCACTTCAAGCTCAAGAGAAGATGGATATGTACCCAGACCCACTGCGCCATCTGGATGTATCACTCAGCGTCATCGATGCTCGCCCTCCTTTTTGGCGACCGCGACCGGACGAGGGCCTTTCACGGGCAGGCAGTGGCCTCCGACTAGTACCTCCCCCAGACGAAGTTTAGATAACTGGGCTTACTTCTTCCTTGGCTGCCACAAGATGCTCTTGGCCTGTGAGGCTAAGATATAGATAACAAAGAGAGTCGCTGCAATATTACCCATCACACCAAGAAGCACGGCCATGGTATCCGTCGTCAGGGTAACCGCTGAATACGAAGTGACAAGTGAGGAGACTGCGCCGACTAAAAAGAGCGAAGCAATGAAGAGCATGATCTTATTTCGTCCCCAATGAATGGGAGTGCCGTCGCTGTTTTTAACATGTATGATAACTGCCATCTCGATACCTGCCACTACGGCAAAGATGGCTCGCGTGAGTACGATCGGATCATGGAAGTAATAAAAACTACTAGTATATGCCGACCAGATGATATTAAGCTTAGTAGTCATAGCCAAATCACCGATAGACAGAATATATTGGAGCGTACGTAAGTTATAGAGCCAGACAAGTGTACCAGGGATAAGGAAGATGGCAATGAGGCCAGTCACGACGGCGATTGGTTTAATACGTCGCACTGATCGACTGACCGCACGTATGGCTCGTTGCATAGTACTACTGATCATATAGTACTACCGAGGGTAAGCGCAAATCAGCGTTTTGATTGAGTTGGCTTGAGATCCGTTGCCAGCGGCAGCTGTAATCGAACGAGGGTACCCTTGCCAACATCACTTTCTATGACGATCCGCCCGTCATGCCGATCTGCAATCAGTTTGGCAAGCGATAATCCAAGCCCGAAGCCTGTTGTCTTTTCCTTTGAACGAGACTGATCGGCTCGATAGAAGCGCTCGAAGATATGCTCAAGATCTTCTTTACCAATACCTATCCCATGGTCATAAACGGTGACAACAGCGTAGTGACCTTGGCGTGAAAGTCCGATGTGAACTTTGCTACCCTCTGGGCTGTATTTGATAGCATTATCCAGAAAGATGACCAGCAGCTCCACGAGACTGGCCTTATCGCCTTTAGCTTTGACTGGTACCGTATCAACACTAAGTGATACCTGACGTTGTTTTGCCATTTTTGCAACATGATTCTTGGCCTCGTGGACAATATCTACCATCTCAACCGCACCCGTACCGTTACCTGAGCCACCACGAACGTCATGCCGCGTAATTTCTAGGAGGACGT
>DASZAF010000015.1 GCA_035945435.1 Candidatus Saccharimonadales bacterium
GAGCTAGCTCGGACCGCCCACCACGAGCTAGGTGCAGAGCGAGTTGACTAGAGGGCTAATCCTAAATCTCGCTTGATAGTCTCCGCAATATGTTGAGCGTGCGTGATGCTCGTCCTCCCTATAGAGCCACCTTGCATGAAACGTCTAACCTCTCTTTCGCCGAGAGCCATAAGGGCAAGTAGCGACGCGGGTTCGACGGCTTCATGTAAGACTCTAACTGTTGAAGTCCCATCTGACCTTACACCGCTCAACTGACAGACGCGCAAAGGGCAGGGGCAGCCGTAGCATTCTTCGTTGAA
Organism: Candidatus Saccharimonadales bacterium; assembly: GCA_035945435.1. Lineage (NCBI taxonomy): Bacteria > Candidatus Saccharimonadota > Candidatus Saccharimonadia > Saccharimonadales (SeqCode) > Saccharimonadales bacterium (SeqCode). Next base: position 300 of record DASZAF010000015.1, read on the forward strand.
GTGGTTCATGGGTGGCATCTTCCTGCCTCTGGACCGACAACACTGATGTTCTATAAGGCCATGCGCTGCTAAACCGGATACTAGTTTAGTGCCCACACCAGCAGCGGGAGATGGCTCAATCCCTTGGCTTTCAAAAAAGGCAGCTGCACCATCGGTGGTTATCAGTGGCATATACATACTTCTGCGGACTTGAACGTACGCAAGGGCTGACGATGGGGGTGGCGGCACCTGATCTCGCCGAGCACGAATTATGCTCAGTCTCTCGATTGCCACTCGCGGGAGCCGTCGGCTAGGGGTGTTCCAAGAAGCCTCCCAGCTGTGTTCTATGCCGAGATCACATACGGCTTCTACCATAGCTTCTACTTTTTACGCTGGTACTCGCTACCGTCCGGCCGCCTCTCGAAAAAACCATGCTCGTATAGCTCGCGTCTAAGGAGTGGCCAGTCACCGAACGTATGCCATTCCTGGAGGATCTTGTCGACTTCTGATTCTCTGTAGGTCTTGTCGTGTTCGAATTTACTGGCAAGGTGAGACAGTACGGCTTGCCTTGGCTCCACCTTTTTAGGCAACTTGGTTACCCGACCACGCGAGTCGAGGTACTTACTGATGTCGTTAGAGGCTAATGCCATATCAAGAGTGTATCAGGTACGTGCATGCACTTGTCAAATGGCTTCATCTGCACCTAGCGTTACTTTATAAGTATTATGCATGGTACTACACTACATATGGTGCTATACGAGCATCTATACTCGCATAAATGCGGCCTAGTTGATATAATAAGTGCCAGTCTAAAACTACTGATCCGGGGGAACTATCCTATGAAAATGTCATTTAGCGGAGAAGCGTTCAGTCGTTACTTTATCTTCTTCATCGCCATCGTCTTTATCGTTGGGACAATAGGTTTCTATCTATATACTGTTTTCTCTAGTAATAACACGACGCCAACCAATTCGGCGGCTACATCTACCGCCCAACAGAATGCCCAAGCCTCCGAGCCTGTTAACAAAGCCTACATTATCAAAGGACCCGTATCTGCGCTCCAGTCAACTGATATTACCCAAGGTAATGGTGACGTTGTCAGCTCGAATGCTACTATTCTAGCTAGCTATGTCGGGGCACTTGCCAGTACTGGTCAGATCTTTGACCAGAGCAAGACGCCTGTACAATTCTCGCTCAGCTCTGTTATCAAAGGCTGGCAGCAGGGTATACCCGGCATGAAGGTTGGTGGCACACGTCGTCTTGTCATCCCATCATCACTTGGCTACGGCTCAGCCGGTACCCCGGATGGTTCTATCCCGCCAAACGCCGCCCTCGTCTTTGATGTGACTGTCACGAAGATCGTTTCAAACTGATAAACAACAAAAAGGAGAGATACCCCAATGGCTAAACGCGTAACAATCTATACAACCAACACGTGCGCCTACTGTGGCATGGTCAAGATGTGGCTGCAAGGCAAAGGTCAGACCTATGAAGAGGTTAATATCGATTCACAACCAGAGAAGAGGACGGAGATGATGAAATACACTATTCAAACAACCGTCCCACTGGTAGTCGTTCACGACGAATCTCAGCCCACAGTTGCACCGAAAATGATGCAAGGTTTTAATCTGGCCAAGCTGGCCGAGGCGATAGCTTAATGGCAAACGGTGTTCGAGATCTTGTTGTTGTCGGTGCCGGTCCATCGGCTCTGACGGCGGCGATCTATACGACCAGGGAGGATATCGATACACTCCTCATAGAAAAAGGCGTCATAGGTGGGCTGGCTGCAATAACTGACCAGATTGATAATTACCCCGGTTTTGCCAAGGGAGTGACTGGTCTTGAGTTAGCTGAGCAACTCCGACTGCAGGCCGTCCGTTTTGGTGCCCAGATCGATCTCGGAGAGGTTTCGGCCATCACTGAAGCAGGGGACCTAAAGAGACTGACGACAACCGAAGGCGACATTATGGCCAAGGCAGTCCTCATAGCCACTGGTACCGACTACAAAAGATTAGGTGTGCCGGGCGAGCAAGACTATTTTGGCCGCGGCGTTCACTACTGTGCGACGTGTGACGGAGCCTTTTACCGCGATAAGCGCTTAGTAGTCGTAGGGGGCGGTAACTCGGCTGTTCAAGAATCACTCTTTCTTACCACCTACGCAACCCATATCGATATGCTTGTCCGTAGTGAGCTGAAAGCTTCCGAAGTACTTCTTCACGAGCTAAAGCAGAACCCCAAGATTACTGTTCATCTCGGCACAACGACCGACGAGATTGTGGCCGAAAACGACAAGGTAACAAAAGTGATCGGTATGCATGATGGTAAAAAAGTGGAATTTCCGACTGATGGAGTCTTCGTCTTTGTTGGTTTGCTGCCAAACACTGGTTTCTTGAAAGGGACTAAAGTCAAGTTAGATGAACGTGGCTTTGTTGAGACTAACGACAGATTGGAGACGGGAATGCCTGGTGTCTTTGCGAGTGGTGACGTTCGCCACGGTGCTACGATGCAGATTGCTTCGGCCAGTGGTGAAGGTGCGACTGCAGCACTGATGATTCGTGAGTATCTCAAAGAGCATGCGAGACAGACTCAAAAAATTACCGTCTAAGTCCCTACCAACTGGCTCATACTGGCCAATAGCCCTCTAATCAGTTCATCACCGATTTCGCCATCCAGCGGACCTACTTGCCCAGCCACAGCTATCTCGGTGCCATTAACAGAACCAATGTCCGCCACATAGAGACCTTCGGCACGATCGCGGACGACTAACTGCAGATCGGGAACATCTTCATACGGATAGTCACCACCAGCGTGCATCAGACCCTGGCCAACGTGGTGTTCACTCATGGGGGCAGTCGTGGCCACACTGAGTTCTCCGTCCTCGTGTTCTTCTAGCTGGGCAAGGTAGTGTGACGGCACCTCGAGGCCGCTAACGCACTCCACAAAAGCAAGAACTCCATATCGGCCTATTCGAGCCATAGCAATTGGCGGTCTCCCACAGGTGTTTTCTAAGCGGCACCCCCACGGGTATTCGAGAATGCCCACCATCTCTGTTCGGGGGACGGTTGTGTATCCCTGTTCGCGATGAGTGGCTCCGTTACCAAGCAATCTGATGATCTGGATATCGCTGGCAAACGCTAGGTCGTTCCAGACGGCCTCTGCAAACTGCTCCTGACGTGCGACATTCCCGTGGTATCCAACTGACATATTCGCTTCTCTTCCCGGGTCTGCCTAGCGCAGTTTTGACATGCTATCTGGGTAGTTTGTACATACGGCGTCGACACCAACGCGTCTCATTCGGGGCATCTGCCAAGGCCAATTCACAAAATAAGCATAAGTAAAGAGTCCTCGCTTCTTGGCACTACGTACGACCCACTTCCAACACAAGTCAAATCTGAAACCGACACCCCAGAGATTTAACTCGCTACTCACTCGAAGGAACGTCAAGGGGTGGATACGATGGAGAAGAGCAAGATGTACTTCTTTATTTTCAGCCCTGATCTCACGGAGAACTTTGACACGGAAAGAGGAGAGAAAGAAATCGTCGTATGTGAGGCCGCTTTTGAGTAGTTTTGGTATATATGGAGCAACGAGCGTACCGGCTCCAGGCGACTTGACCTCAATGTTTATTTTCTTGAGACCCTTAATCTGGTCGATGACTTCGTCCAAAGTCATAATGGTCTGGCCGTTCTTAGTCTTCACCGACGTTAGACTTTTAAGAGTGTTTTCCTTAACCGTTAAGGAGCGTCCGGTGACGTGTCTTGTGTTACGGCCGTGAATGACGACAAGCCGATTGTCGGCTGTCTGTCTGACATCGAACTCGATGTAGTCAGCTGTGCTTTGGCTGGCATAGACAAAGGCATCACGCGAATTCTCAAGGGCGTGACCCTTAGCCCCACGGTGGCTGATAATTTGCATCACCAATAGTATAGCTTCAAATTGTTTACTTGCAATCTAGCCCAGACTATACTGACAGGTAAGAGACAACGACACGTCGCACGAAAGGACATGAGTAACAGATGGCTGATTTTAATCAAGTACTAACGCCAGGTGATATAGATCACGGCCTTGTTAACACTGTAATAGAGATCCCCGAGGGGTCACATCTTAAGGTTGAGTGGGACAGAAAGCGCGCTGCGTTCATGCTTGACCGCGTTGAACCAAACGTCTTTCCGAAACCCTGCAGTTATGGCTTTATACCCCAGACACTCGACGAGGATGACGATGAACTCGATACGCTAGTAGTCTGTGATGAGCCGATCCCGACTGGTGTCTGGCTTGAGGCTCGAATCGTAGGTGTGATGTACTTTGAGGATAATGGCGATCTGGATACAAAGATTGTGGTCGTTCCTAATGATGACCGTAGCACCGGTGACTCGATAAAGTCACTCGACGATCTTGGTGAACGCTGGAAGCAGAAAGTCGAATTCCATTTCAATCACTACAAGGATCTCAAGAAACCAGGCTCAACCAAAGTGACAGGTTGGGGTGATGTGAATGATGCTGTTAAAGTTGTCAACGAGTGTATTGCCCGCTTTAAACCCGCCTCCTGAAGTTTATTGCCCCTGACTCGAGGATCCTATACAATATAGGCATAAGCGATATGTCTATTTAACTTGGGAGGGATCAATGAGAACACGAGTGGCCATTAATGGTTTTGGTCGAATCGGCCGAAATGCTTTTAAAATCGCTTTTGAACGAGACGACCTTGAGGTCGTTGCCATCAATGATCTAACGGATACAAAGACACTTGCTCATCTATTAAAGTTTGACAGCAACTACGGTATCTATCAGCACGATGTGAGCTCCGGTGAAGGCGAGATTGTAGTCGATAACCACCACGTCCTTGTTCTGTCTGAAAAAGACCCTGCTGCTCTACCGTGGGGAGCACACCAGATCGATGTCGTTATTGAGAGCACCGGTCTCTTTACTGACCCCAAGAAAGCCCATGCACATATCCATCCTGCGGGCGCAAAGCGAGTTGTGATATCTGCTCCCGCTCACGGTGCTGGCGCATCGACGATCGTACTAGGAGTCAATGAAGAGGCTCTCAAGGAGCATCCGAAGATCATCGATAACGCTAGCTGTACTACCAACAGCTTGGCGCCAGTTGCTGAGATTGTCGAAGAGAAGTTCGGTATAGAGAAAGCTCTTATGAGCACGATCCACAGCTACACACAGGATCAGAGGCTTCAGGATGCACCACACAAAGACCTTCGGCGGGCCCGCGCGGCAGCAGAGAACATCGTCCCGACCACAACCGGCGCTGCAATCGCCGCTGCCCTGACCGTTCCGGCCCTTCAGGGCAAATTTAACGGGCTTTCCTTTAGAGTGCCGACGCCGGTAGTCTCACTGAGCGACATTACATTCTTGGTTAAGAAAGAGGTGACTGAAGATCAGGTTAACGATGTCTTCCGAGCGGCTGCCAAAGAACCACGCTATCAGGGGATCCTCGATGTCAATGAACTACCGCTTGTTTCCAAAGACTTCCATGGTAACAGCCACTCGGCCATAGTTGACCTACCGCTCACGATGGTGGTTGGCGGTAATCTTCTCAAGGTCGTGGCATGGTACGACAACGAATGGGGCTACAGTAATCGCCTCGTTGAGATGACCGCCGATGCAGGCAGGGGCCTCAGCTAAAACGAGAGATATGAAGATCTATCTTGCTTCTGACCACGCCGGCTTTCACCTCAAGTCAAGGATCCACGCCTATCTTGTTCAGCATGATTACGACGTTGAGGACGTTGGTGATGAGACGTTTGACCCAAAGGATGACTACCCGCAATTTGCCTATGCTGCTACGACAAAGCTGCTTGGTACTAAAGAGGATGCCAGGGCTATTTTGATCTGTGGTAGCGGTCAAGGTATGTGTATTGCCGCCAACCGGGTTCACGGCATCAGGGCAACGGTCGTTGAGAGTGTTTGGATGGCCAAGGATGTTCGCGAAGACGACGACAGCAATATTCTCTGCCTACCCGCGAGAGTACTTGAAAAGCAGGACTCGAAGTTAGTCACTGACATCCTGGATACGTGGCTAAAGACTCCTTTTTCAAATGCCCCTCGACATACTCGCCGTCTGAAAGAGATAGAGGAACTCTACGGGTAATGGCCTCCGTCTGTCCGACAATTACGGTTAAAACACCCGAACAATACGCCACTCAGCTGAAACAAGTGGTGGATTTTGCCGAGCGGATCCACATTGACTTGGCTGACGGGCAATTTGCACCGACAAGGTTACTCGCACCTGAGCGCATCTACTTTCCGTCAGACATTATGAGCGACATACACGTCATGTACGCTCAACCAGAGTCAATTCGAATGACTGTCATAAGCCTCAGACCACACATGGTCATCTTCCACGCCGAGTCAGAAGGGAATGTTCTAGAACTCATGCGAGAGGTAAAGGCGGCTGGTATCAAGGCTGGGCTTGCTCTACTGCCTCAGACTTTACCAGAAGAGATAAAGCATCTCATCGACCTCGCAGACCATGTCCTGCTTTTTGGAGGTCATCTTGGTTATCAGGGAGGAGAAGCCGACCTCAGTCTCTTGAATAAAGTGATCGCCGTCCGCGCCCTAAAGGACGATGTGGAGATAGGATGGGATGGAGGTGTGAACGATGAAAACGCCGCACAGATCGTTGAGGCAGGAGTAGATGTCCTCAACGTCGGCTCCTACATTCAGGAGAGCAGTAACCCTAAGGAGCGCTATGAGACACTTCTGAGAGTTCTTGTAGGGCAAGCAGGTTCGTAATGCCTATGTCTTTGCGATATAATCGAGCGTAAGCATTATGCACCAATTGACGACCCACCAACTCGAGGAGAAGGCCGTCCTCATTCGTGAGGACATCATTCGTATGCTTATCAAAGCGGGATCAGGTCACTCGGCGGGTCCACTGGATCTTGCTGACATCTTTGTGGCTATGTATTTCCACATACTAAAACACGACCCGAAGAAACCTGACTGGGATGAGCGAGATATTCTTGTGCTGAGCAACGGCCATTGTATACCCGTCCGCTATGCGACGATGGCTCGTGCGGGGTACTTCCCTGTTGAAGAGTTAATGACTCTACGTCAGTATGGTAGTCGCCTTCAGGGGCATCCTGAGAGGTTGAGGCTCCCAGGTCTCGAAACAACTTCTGGTCCGCTTGGAAGCGGTATCAGTCAAGCCGCGGGTATGGCCTATGCTCTCAAAATGGATGGCAACCGACACAGGTGGGTCTATTGCGTATGTAGTGACGGTGAACTCGATGAGGGAAACTCGTGGGAAGGGATCATGTTTGCTGCAAAAAATAAGCTTAGCAACATGATAGTTATCGTCGACCGTAACAATATCCAGATTGATGGTAATACAGAAGATGTGATGCCGCTCGAGGACCTCCATAATAAATGGGAGGCTTTTGGCTGGCATGTTCAGGAGATTGACGGCAATAACATGGAGTCAATCATCAACGCTTGTAGCGAGGCTCGTGCGGTTGAGAACAGGCCGAGCGTTATCATTGCCCATACCATTCCTGGCAAAGGCGTCGGATTTATGGAGTACGACTATCATTGGCACGGTGGCTCGGTTGTGCCAAACGCTAAGCAAGCTAGAGAGGCGCTAAAAGACCTACGGTCTCTCGGCGGCAAGATCAGAGGTGAGCATGAGTAACGTTGTCACGATGCACCTAGCCACCGATATCGGCAGCAAAGATATCAAAGGCGAACCTATTAGAGCTGGTTTTGGGCGTGGTTTACTGACGGCAGGCAGAGAAGACGACCAGATCGTCGGGCTCTGTGCCGATCTTGTCGAATCCACCAAGATGAACGAGTTTGCTGACGTTTTCCCTGATCGTTATATCGAGATCGGCGTCGCTGAACAGAACTTAGTAACCGTTGCTTCAGGTCTGGCTGCCATGGGCAAGAAGCCATTTGTCAGTAGTTACTCGGCTTTCTGTCCTGGACGTGACTGGGAGCAGATCCGAACCACTATCTGCCTCAACGACCGACCCGTTCGAGTCGTCGGCTCACATGCTGGCGTCTCTGTTGGTCCCGACGGTGCCACTCACCAGATGCTAGAAGATATCCCGTTGATGCGATCGCTGCCAAACATGGTTGTCGTCGCTCCAGGTGACAGCATTGAAGCCGAAAAAGCCACACTTGCTCTTGCTAAACTCGACAAGCCGAGTTATATCCGCCTGGCTAGAGAAGCAACCCCGATCTTCACAACACACTCGACACCTTTTGAGCTTGGCCGAGCATATGTACTAAGAGAAGGGGATGATATTTCGCTGATCGGAACTGGCAGTATGACCTATCAGTGTCTTGTGGCCGCTAAGATCCTAGCCGAGAAGGGGATCAATGCCGAAGTAGTCCACGTACCCACCATTAAACCTCTCGATAGGGAGACGATCGTGACAAGCGCCAAGAAGACCAGATGCGCAGTTACGGCCGAGGAAGGGCAACTAGCGGGCGGTTTCGGCGGTGCTATCGCAGAACTACTTGGCGAGGAATGCCCGGTACCGCTTCAGAGAGTTGGTATTAGAGATCGTTTCGGTGAATCAGGACAGCCAGAGCAGCTTCTCGAAGCCTTCGGCCTGACGGGAGCCGATATCGCGAAGGTTGCCTCGCACCTGCATCATACCAAGAAAGGGGAGAGTTAATGCCACTTACAATTGCCCAGATCAGAGATAACTGTGTTCGAGCGCGTCATCTGATGCAGCGTTCTCGACAGCAGCATTTTGCCGTCGGCGCCTTCAATATCGACAACCAAGAGACACTCATAGCAGTCTGCACGGCGGCTCAGAAGCATAATTCGCCAGTCCTCGTCGAGGTCAGTGACGGTGAGGTAAAGGCCATCGGCATCGACAACATACGCGACATGGTCGACAACTATAAGCGCCAGTATGGTATTGAGATCTATGTGAATCTTGACCACTCTCCATCTGTGGAAGCCGCCATGCGCGGCGTTGATGGTGGCTTTGAGTTTATCCATATCGATATCAGCCAGGCTAACCACGATGCAACCGACGAAGAGATTATTGAAAAGACGAAGGAAGTCGTCGCCTACGCCAAGTTTACTGGCGCGCTTGTTGAGGCGGAGCCACACTACTTTCAGGGAAGCTCAAATCTGCATACTGAGACGATTAATTATGAAGAGATCAAGAAAACGTTCACAAAGCCTGAGGAGGCACGATCTTTTGTTGAAGCGACAGGTATTGATACGTTTGCGGCAGCAATTGGCAACCTCCATGGTAAATATCCGGTGCCCAAAGTACTCGACCTTGAGCTTCTAACCAAGATTCGTGAGGCACTCTCATGCAACATCAGCCTGCACGGTGGTAGTGATACGCCGCTCCATTACTTTACAGAGGCCGCAAAGATCGGCGTTAGTAAGGTCAACATCAATTCGGATATGCGTTATGCTTTTCGAACAACGCTCGAAAAAGTGTTGGCAGACAATCCAGATGAATATGCTGTCGTAAAGCTCATGCCGACAGTCTATCAAGCTGTTCAATCGGTAGTTGAAGATAAAATCAAGGCCTTTGGATCAGACGGGAAGGCCGTCGTCTAGGCCGACATGGAACGCGAGCAACCACGAATTATCAGTGTAGGGGGAGCAACCCAAGACATCTTCCTTAGTGGTAAGATTTTTATCCCCGTTTCAGACGGCAAGGAGGTATACGAGCAACTTCCTCTCGGGGCCAAACTAGAAGTCGAGAGGATAGACTTCAGTACTGGTGGAGGTGCCGGTAATGCGTCTGTTACCTTTGCCAGACAAGGTCTTAGCGCCCACTTTATGGGTATCATAGGGCGTGATCAAGCTGGTGAAGCCGTTCTCAAAGATCTTGACCAGGAGCATATAGACACATCA
>DASZAF010000016.1 GCA_035945435.1 Candidatus Saccharimonadales bacterium
GCCCAAACGTTACCCTCGTAGTTATTGAACTTTGCCGGTTTAGCTTCAAAACCATAACCAAATAGCTTACCTGTTTTCACCATATCTATGATTTCTGTCATCTTGTCTTCTAATTCGATAATGTCAACGATAATTGCAGACTTCTTAACCTTTGATAATAATTCATCAGTAATAAGTGCATTAGTTTCGCCATTCTTAGCATATGCGGGGAATATAACATCGGCAGTAGAAAATAGTTCTTCTAATTCAACACGCATATAGCTGTCGTTGGTTGAAGAACGTGACCAATAAATAACGTCCATACCAAGTCCAGCACATCTCTCTGCTATTGCTGAACCATTATGTCCAAGTCCAATGATGCCAGCTGTTTTGCCTTTAATCTGCACTCCTCGATACTTCATAAAGTCAGCATCAAAATCTAGTGGGAAGTTGTCTTTAATTAAACGGGGAGTTTGCCGAGCTAGATTAAACATCATAGTAACTGCCCACTCTGCTACGGCCTGAGTTGAGAAGTTCTTGATATTACAAATAGGTATGCCACGCTTATCGGCAGTGTCTTTATCAATATATCCAAAGGCAGTTGAAGCAACTAAAATAGCTTTAAGATTAGGTATATTCTCATAGTCTTTACTTGTGAGCTTCCAACCAATGTAGTCAGGGTTAAGACACAGCAAGCGTTCTTCATTACCAGCGAACAACTCTGGCGTTTCACTCAATGGTTTTACATCAGTTATAACAGTAAGGTCTGCTTTGCTTTCAGCTAATTGTTCCTCAAGCTTTTCATCAACTAACTTTGTCCATAGAGGGTCAAATATAAATACTTTCATGGTCTAATAATACCTTATTTACCGCCTAAAATTGTATAATACAGATAGTAGGAGATATGTATGTCATTGCGATACCGCAGGTCAATAAGACTAGCAAAGGGAGTAAAGCTTAATCTAACTAAAACTGGTGTAGGCATGACTGTTGGCGGTAAAGGCGCACACTATTCTGTTCATAGTAGTGGACGTCGCACCGCTTCAGTGGGTATGCCAGGCACGGGACTTTACTACCAAAAGCGAACTAGTAGCAAATCACGCGATGCCGTCACACCACGCACGACCACTGCACCACAGCCGAGTGTACATGCTACACCGGCACAGCAAAAACAAGCTAATGCGATAGGAAGTACAGATGACGCGCTAAAGGTGACAAGTGATAGCTACGCACTATTTCGTACACAACTTACTACTCTGCTTGAATGGCGTAAAGTAAAACGTGCTGAGGTTACAGAGGCAAAGTCACAGCTTAAAACATTGACTGCTCACTACAATCGAAGACGCGCAATGGTGTTGAAACGATTTTATGTTGACGCAGAAGCGGCGATGAACCAGCAAGCAGAGGTAGTAGCGTCACTTGAGCAAGAACTCAATGAGAAGTCCATGAGTTTGTCTTTTGCAAATAGTCCACAATTTGCCAGCACATGGACAGACTGTGTCACTACGTTTAATGAGCTAATGGGGAGCGAACGAGTCTGGGACATCACATACTCAACTGCCGTAAACAAGTTCAAAGACCGGAGCGTTGCTAACAATAGCTTCAATCGTACTTTGATACAAGAAACTCCCGAGCCATTGGCATACATAAATAGTGATGTTGACTGCTTAGCATTACCTGGTGCCAATAATTCAAGTATCTACATTTATCCAACGTTTCTCTTAATCTTTAGGAGTTACCATGAGTTTGGCATCTTCGACTTGAAAGAGGTTCGCCCTGGAATACATTTGACCAAGTTTATCGAAAGCGAAGGAGTGCCAAAGGATACTGTTGTCGTAGGTCAAACTTGGTATAAGACCAACAAAGACGGTACCAAGGACAAACGCTTCAACGGCAACTACCAGATACCCATAGTTCAGTATGGAGAGCTGCTATTTGAGAGTGCTAAGGGACTGCAAGAGTTCTATATGTTCAGCAACATTAAGGCGTTTGCTTCATTTTCAAAGGCGCTTGCAGCACACTACCAAGTAATCGCAAAAACAAAAACTCAAGCAACGGCTATAAGAAGCTAGACGCTACTACAGTTGCTTAGCATTAGCCTTCTAAGTGAGGTTTATAATATATATGGTATGAGCGCAAGGAAGAATAGTAAGAAATCTCAAAAAGCATACAAACCAAAGCCGCCAAAGGTAGGTACTGATGTTGGTGAAGAAGAGAAACGCTATAAAGCATTTACTGAGCTGGCTATAAAAGGCGGTGCTGAACTTCGTAAAAAACTCAAGTTAAGCGAAGATGCGTTCTCATTAGTCTATGGCCCTAATACTGGTAACCCCAAGAAATACTATCTTACGGGGGTTTTGAATGAAGTCGAAAAGGCCGGTATGGCCATGATGTATACGGCTGACTTTGTCGTAGAAAGCAAGAAAAAACCAGAGCCAGAAATAACTGACGCTACAGGTTATCGGATTGCGAACAATGCTATCCAAGTCAAGATTGATGAATTAACAGTTTCTGAGCGAAAGTTGACCGAAACGTTGGTTGACTTAGTGGGTTTTCGGCGCGCAGATGAGGCAGACTATTATCGACATTACATCGTACTCCACGAATTAGATGCCAAGAAGAAAATCCAGAATGACATGCATGAGTTTTCAGGAGTGAAGAGTAAAAACCTTGCTTTCCAGATTGAAGAACTTGAAAAACAAGCTGATGCGCTAGCGGCCAAGCTTGACCCAGCAAAGTGCTGGTATGCCAAGAAGCGTCGTGGCGTTCTGACAAGGAATATCAGCACGTTTAGCGAGCGATTTAAAGAAGTTTTCCCTTACATGAAAGAGTATGAACAGGCGACACTTTACACTTATGGCGCATCGTTTGGTAGACAAAGCGGGTTCCTGCATTCTGGTAAGCCAGTGGAGCGACGTAAGTTAACCCTTAATACTTTAGGTGCACACGTCGGTCGTATTGGCACTTTAGCACCGGGTGTTCTAACGGCTACAAAAGACCTAGGCCACTTAAACAACGTCAAAGGCATCTTAAAAACTATATCCGACGTAACAAAGAAGAATGATTACCCCATTAAGCTCTTCAGGCAAAAAACAAAGCCGAAAATAGTTGAGGGTGATTTTGTGGTAACAGTTTGGGGTAGCCTGGGTCAAGTTACAAAAGTTATCAAAAGTAAATATGGTTATAAAAGCTTTCGAGTAAAGTACTTAACTGATATGCCCTTACCTGACATGCCGGTTGACGATTTTCCCGCTGAAAATGTTCGATTAGTCTACGCTAGGAAGCCACTCGTTGAGCAATTAAGGCAAGAAATACATAAGGCCACGCCCGAACTAAAACCTGGTACGAGAGAGCTAAACAAATTGATGACCGAGAGCGTTTTACACCTATGGAATAACGTCGGTCTCAAGGAGTTCACGCTTAACAACCCGAAAGCTGGTTATGAAAAAATTCAACAGGAAATTGATAGGATAAATTCTCCCAAGAAATAGGTTACTGACACTGCACTCCACCAACTCCTATTAAGTGCACAATAGACAGCCTAATCATATTTAATAATCCGTGGTCTACTAAGCAGTGCCCTGTAGCCTGCCTAACGCTGATTATTGACCATATGACGAGGCAGCCTACTAGAGCAAACCATGTAATAAGGTAAACTTTTGTGTCAATTCCTTCTGAATGAGAAGGCTTTGAGCCGACTTTTGCCATGATAGTACTTATTAGAAGTGCGATAGCACCGCTAATAAAAACAGTCCCCCAAAATGTTAAGAACAGTACTAGCAATATCATATTATTCCAACCCTGCCTATTACTAGGGTCTGAGTGTATGTGGAGTTCTTCATGCTTTCTTACCTGACTGCTTGCGCTTGTTTAAAACCTTTTGTGCATACACGAGATACACGACAAGTCCAAAAATACTGCATAAAAATCCTATGAATTCCACAAGTAGCGCTTTCGGCATATCGACAGGCAATTTATTGCGCTTATAGGCTCTGTGGCAGTAAATCCAGAACAGTATAAATGCAATTGCTCCAATACTTTGACCAACTTGCTGTGCATTGCTTTCCATTCAATCTCCTCTTGAATTTTCCTGCGGCCAAAAATAAAAAACGACACCGCAAGGTGTCTAAAGCCATTCACAAGTCAGCTTTCGCCGAAATGCTTATGCGGTGCCGTTTCTCACGGCGAACCGCAATTAAATTGCGCTTCTGACTTGATAATGACTTTAGACGTTGGTAATTATACCATTTACCCCTGTAATCCCCAAGCATAAGCGTAAAAATAAAACCCCTAGTGCTTGCTGTCTAACCCCTTATACACGAAAATATAGGAACGGGTGTGGGCGAAAACAAGTATGAATATGGGAATGTAAATGAACCTAAAAGCTCAAGTTAAACATATTGAAGGCAAAAGTTTAGCCTGGCGCAGGCTTGCCGTATTCTTTAGAGAAGAGTCAATCTATGAGCTAATCAAAACCCTGGGTATTTATTCGCGAAAAGGCTATTTTGAGTATGAGCTTAGGATTAGTAGTGGATACTATGACTGGACACAGGCTCGTCGGGATATACAGTTTCGCACAGATGTTTTTCAGCCGTCTCTTGGCTTTAAGGGGCTATATCAACAAGACCCCTATGGGTTACATGTTAAAGGCAAGTTACCACTCTCAGAGAAAGAAATAAATGAAGTCGTAGAAAAACTGCCGCCTGATATAGCCGAAAAGTATTTATTATTCAGCCTGACAAATATCAATCAGGGCAAATTCATGAAGCTCATTTCTAAGTTACTAGATGAAAATAGTGCTGACGATGACATATTTTATCCACCAGTTCAGTATCGAGAACTGAAGGTTGATGGTGATGGAATTTATTATAAAAACAAGCCGTTTGAAATGGACTACCCCCATCGGCAAGCTATGCGTATTTTGATAGAAAAGAAAGGCAAACCTTGCGATTACGAAGATTTTAAGGACGATGACGCAGGGATTTTTATTAAAAGCATTAGAGAATACCCTAATATCAATCACACCATACGTAACCTTATCTATGAATTACGCGGTGAATTACTGATTAACACGGGTAAGCGACTTATCGAGAACCATGAAAAAGGTGGCTGGTATCTAGATATTTGACCGCAACTATTACTGACAACTGACTGACCCTACACCCCTCATACTCAGGGGTGTTTTTAGTTTAAGGAGCATGTCTATGGATATGGACGAACCAGTCATTAGAATACACGATTTGGGGCTTGCGGCTGCGCTGGTGAGCCACGACTTCAAGTTACATGCTACTGACCGTGACCAAAATGGCCGCCTCTACTTTATCTTTAGACAAACTGACAACCTAACTCAAGACATTGACGCATATTGGGCTGACACACTCGTCGTTAAGGCGCGGACGTACTCAGACAATATCAAGATGCTTAAATCACGGATTTACGGAGAGCGGTAACTATGCGGCTCAGTGCAAGTTTAATAGCGAAGTTTCAGAAAAGGTACTTTGAGACCTTCGGTGAAGCTATTACGGCGGAACTCGCCGAATCGGAGCTGTTGAGTCTTGCCGAGCTGGTAGAGATTACGCGGAAGTTAGTCAAAGCAACCAATAAGGGAAATGGCAATGAAAAACAATCAAGCACCAAAAACCACAGTTGACCAAATAATTGCTGCCTTGACGGAAAGTGCTGTTAAGCTTTTTCACGACCAGTACAATGAGCCGTATATTGCTTACGACGGCAACGGCAGTAACGTCAGCAAAGTTCATTCAAATATAGCCAAGCTATGGCTAGTTCACTATTGTCACACCCAGCTAGGCAAAGTTCCTAGCACTGATGCAGTCAACCGTGTGCTGGATACACTGGCGGCACGCGCCCACTTTGACGGTAAGCAGCATGCTCTGGAAGCTCGCAGCGTCTACAACAAAGAGGGCTTGTGGTACGACCTTGGTGGCAGTGCTGTACATGTCACGCCGGAACGGTGGGAAGTCATCGAGCAGCCGCCAATCATTTTTAGGCGCTTCTCACATCAAAAACCCCAGGTTGTACCACGGCGCGGCGGAGACCTACGAGCACTCTTAAAGTATGTCAATATAACCGACGAAGCCGAACAACTACTGTTTCTGGTCTACGTTGTGGCAGCATTTATACCTGACTACCCGCACCCACTCTTAATCCTGCATGGTATACAAGGTGCTGGTAAAACTACGCCGATGATGATTATGAAAGACCTGATTGACCCGTCGTCGCTTAGAGAGGGTTTTTCACTGCCCAGCAAAGAGAGTGAATTTGCCCAAATCGCCAACCATCATTACTTCTTATTCTTCGACAACCTTTCGACGATGCCCGAAGCGTTTTCTGATACCCTGGCCAGGGCGGTGACTGGCGGTAGTTTTAGTAAGCGCGGCCTGTACACCGATGACGACGATGTTATCTACCGCTTTCAAAGGACTATTGCCCTTAATAGCATCAACCAGGTGGTCTACAAATCCGACCTGCTAGACCGCTCAATCCTTATACATTTAGAGCGCATTAGCGAGGATAAACGCAAGCCGTCCCAGCTTTTCTGGGCTGAGTTTGAGCATGACCTGCCAGACATACTGGGTGCAATCTTTGATGTATCAGTTAAGGCTCTCGCGTTGCGACCAAACGTTAAGCTCGACAAAGCAACCCGAATGGCCGACTTTTTACACTGGGGCTATGCTATTGCAGAAGCAGCCGGATATAGCGGCAAGGCATTCGAGCAAGCTTACTACGCCAACATCGCCACCCAGCATGACGAAGCGATTGAGGCCAATCCAGTCGCTCAGGCAATCATGGAGTTTATTAAAGACCAGGCAACGTGGACGGGCACGCCATCCGAACTATACGCACTGCTCACCCCGATAGCGTTCAAACTGGGGGTTAGTAATAGCCGAGGCTGGCCAAAAGATGCACCACGGCTTGGCAGGGTGCTGGAAATCCTAACCCCAAACCTTGCTGCTAAGGGTATCGTGCTAGAGCGGTCACGCGCTCAACAACGACTAATAACCATAACTAATACTACTGTCGTTACTGTCGTTACTGACGTTACCCCTGTAATAAATGCCTCTGATGATGACGGTACGACGGCAACGACGGCACAATCGGAGTTTAAGATGTAACACATAATCAAGATAACAATAAGGGGAAAGATATTTAAGATGCTAGTCAATAATTTTAAGGAGGTTAGAGATGGACAAATTAAACAATAAAACCGGTATTACTTTTCGCCTACAAGTCAAAGACTATAAGTTCAGAAGTGATGAAGGCAACACCTTCGATTTTGAAGATTGCACCGATTTGCATAGACTTTTTGCTTGGGCAATCGGCCATGTTGTAGATGAGTATGTATTTGAAGAACTACTTAAAGGTGATATTTCCAATATAACGATTGTGCTAAGCCCTGATAACTTAAAGGAGGAAGACTTTGTGACCGAAAATACAGGGTATAAGCTCTAACAATATGGAGATAGATATGTACGACAACACTTTAATAAGCTATAATATAAATGTTTTCACATCTGGTAGACACGCTGTTCGTGTTTTTATTTCTGCTCTTCAAGGGCAGCATGGTGCAGAAAGAAGCGAATAGCGACTGGATGTGAAAACAGCCATGCTGTCCTTTTTGATAGGAATAAAACCATGAACTACTCAGAACTAAAATTTGCCTTGTACGCCCGTAAGTCCACCGAGGACGAGGGTAAGCAGGTTCAGTCTATAGAAGACCAGATACACTATATGCGGCAAAAAGCTGATGACTGTGGTATAAAGCTAAAACGCAAAGACATTATCACCGAGGAGAAATCCGCTAAGGCACCTGGTAAACGGCCGAAGTTTTTGCAACTAATTGCTGACATCAAAGCCGGTAAGTACAACGCTATAACCTGCTGGCAGACCAACCGCCTGGCTCGTAACCCCGAAGAAGCGGGTATTATCCAACAACTACTGCAAGACGGAATTATCAAGTGTATTGTGACCAGTGACCGAACTTACTACCCCGAAGACAATGCTGTGGTGTTTGCTGTAGAGATGAGCATAGCCAATCAGTTTGTCCGCGACCTTATGAAGAATGTCCGCCGTGGCATGTATTCCAAAGCCGAAAAAGGCTGGTACCCTGGCAGGCCACCAATCGGCTACAAAAACGACCGTGAGGAGAAAATCATAATTGAAGACCCTGAGCGCTTTGATATGGTGCGCCGTATGTGGGACATGATGCTGACTGGTACCTACACCGTTAAGGCAATCGGTGAAATTGCCGATAAAGAATGGGGCTTACGCACTATCAAGCGCAAGAAAAGCGGCAATAAACCGCTGTCTTACAGTGGTGTTTATGATATGTTCCACAATCCCTTTTATAAAGGCGTCATACGCTACGGTGGTACAGAAAACCCTGGCAAGCATACAGCAATGGTTACCGAGGAAGAATATGACCGCGTGCAAAGCCTTATACACACCAAACTACCGGAACGGGCAAAGAATAAGGAGTACATCTTTGCTTTTCGTGGCATGCTTAAGTGCGGTGAGTGTGGCTGCTCTATAACACCGCAACATACCGTGACCACTAAGAAAAGCGGTGTTGTTCATGAGTACGACTATTACCGCTGCACACTCCGCCGCCGTGATTATAAATGCACCCAAAAGAAGTACCTAACCGAAGACAATCTCAACGAGCAGATTAAGCAGGAGCTAAAGACGCGCACCATCATGCCACGCTTTTATGAGTTGGCAGTTATGGCTTTGCAAGAAATGAATGAAGATAAAATCACCAAGCAGATTAAGGTGAGCGAAACGCAGAACAAGGCCATTGTCACCAAAGAAACCGAAATCCGTGAGCTTGGCCGCATGCGCTACCGTGGCGAGTGTCCTGATGATGAGTTCTACGCCTCTGAAAAGGATAAGCTTGACCAAGAACTCAAAGACCTCAAGAAAGCCCGTGAGAAAGCTGAAAAACGAGCTAATGACTGGCGAGCTGTAGCAGACGAAACTTTTAGCTTTGCCCGTTATGCCGAAGAAGACTTTAATAGCGACAGCCTTGAGAATAAACGGAAGGTCTTGGCAAAACTCGGTCAGAACCTCACGCTGCTAGATGGAAAAATCCATTTTACCCCTAATAAATACATGGTGCCGGTGCAACAGGCATATCCAGACCTTGCAGCCCGCTTAGAGGCCGTTAGAAACGCCCCACAACAGATACGAGAACGGGTTGAAGCAGAGGTCAAATCTGAATGGTACACCCGGCAGGATTCGAACCTACGACCTTCGGCTCCGCAAGCCGACGCTCTATCCAGCTGAGCTACGGGTGCATATGGTGCAGTCAGACGCAGATGTCTGCTGCATGTCAGTAAAAGGTACTTCCCGCGTGAGGGCGGGACTGACAAGAATATATCACAGGTTACCCTAAAAAAACAGGGGTAGTATTAGAAGCGGAGCTTGCGAGACAGTCGGTCGACTGCGTCGAACTTGTAGTTCTCCATGGGCAAGAAACGGCTCAGCACATCGACAATCTTCTCGCCCTGACCTTCCTCAAAGTAGATAGAGAGCATTGGTCTGAACCTGGCATTAGGACGGAGCAAGATGCTCCACAGGCCGCCATCCTTAACGATTCCGAATGAGTGGAAGTCGTTGAACTTATAGATTCTCTCACCAATATGAAGACCAGTCCCATCAATTGCGTAATGGAGAACACGCGGTTTCCTAACGCCGACGACACCAATGGCCACACACATAATCGCTGAACCAATTGCCATAAACCAATCACGAAGGATAAAGACACTGAAGAGAAGAAGCGCCACTACAAAGACGCCGAAAACGACAAACCAACTGGCCGGTTTTTCGTGATCTATAAACTCTGAGGCCTCCCACGAAACTTTCTCCGCTTCAGTAAACGTAGGCTTGGAGATCGTAGGGGCTTCGTCGTCTTCATCGGCCGGGTCATCAGGCGTTAGCAGAGCTGCCGGCAGACCGTCATGGCCGACCGGGGCCACCTCGTCATCCTGAGTAGGTGCGTCGTTGTGGGTCGCCGACGCATCAGTCGAGGCCGGTGCCATTTTGTCGTCACCACCCTCAGTATCTTTCTCCCAGTAGCCGTGCTCATCTCCTGGTTGCTGCATATAGGTAAAGTATATCACTAATGCCGCGAACGCCGCATAGACGACACCATGACAGTTGATTGCAAATGTATGGCGGAGAGGGAGGGATTCGAACCCTCGCACCAGGTCACCCCAGTCTAACGATTTAGCAAACCGTCCCCTTCAGCCTCTTGGGTACCTCTCCAAACATGGGTATTTTACTATAACTCTGCTCTCTTGGCGAACCGTGCGAATACAGATGTTATACGCGTGGCGGAGAGGGAGGGATTCGAACCCTCGGTACGTTGCCGCACACTGGTTTTCAAGACCAGCTCCTTAAACCGCTCGGACACCTCTCCAGTGGCCATATTGTACCATATTGCGCCCCTTATAGAGCTTGCCTTGAACCACATAATTGTGCTATCTTGACCTCTAACAGCCGTTTATTGCAAAACATTGACAATTTTAGCTATAATGAAGTTGCAATAACCGCAGTTTCGGCGATAAGTGGAGGATACAATGGCAAGAGGACAAAAACAGAAGGACGATCTGCTCCTAGACGAAGAGTTGGCTGCAGCGTTCTTGAACGATGACGACGCAGCCGCTGCCACTGATCAAGGACAGCCAGCTAGCGACGCAGCTCCAGTCCAAGCCGAATGGGAAGAGACAGAAGAGGAAGTAGTACCAGGCCAGCTTGCAGTTGATGTCTACGAAACCAAGGACAAGCTTGTTATCAAAGCACGGACAGCCGGTGTCGACAAGAAAGATCTCGACGTCAGCATTTCAGATGGCATTCTCACAATTAGCGGCACTCTCTCAGCCGGCGACGAATCGTCAGCTGAAAACTACCATATTCAAGAGTGCTATTGGGGAGAGTTCCGTCGCTCTGTAACTCTGCCCGTGCCGGTGCAGGAAGATGGAGTCCAAGCCGAACTCAAAGACGGTGTCCTGACGATTACGTTCACGAAGATCAAGCAGGAGACTGCCCGTAAGATCGAAGTTCTATAGACCATAAAACCGTATCTCAAAAAGAACTCCTCCGGGGGTTCTTTTATATTCAGCGCTTAGCGTAAAAGCAGGGGACATAGCAAAAGAAAAAGGAGAGCTGCTTATGCGCTCTCCTTTTATCAGCATCGATCTGGAGCTAGCTGTTGGCTGAAGCGGCAGCCGAGACGTTCCCAATGACGAAGTGGACGATAATCTGGGCAAAGATGACGATAATCAATCCGACTACGGCGTAGATAATCGTGTTCTTGGCATTCCCAATCTGCCCCGAATCACCACCTGAGACGATGTATCTGAATCCTCCGATGATGATCATGACGACAGAGACGGCGCCGATGATGAATGAGAGGATGTTAATCGCGCTCTTTACGACTGAGTTAATGCCTGTGTTGTTGTTGCTCTCACAAGTACTTGTCCCCGAGGAGATGACACCGTTACAGACGCCACCTTGGATGGGGTTGTTACCGTTGAGTGCTGCGTATGTGGCAGTGGCGGGTACCAGCGAGACCACAAAGAGAGAAAGGAACGTTGCCATGCTGACGGCAATAATCGTTCTGAACTTTTTAACAGCATTTACCATATCTTTAAAAGCTCCTTTGTTGCTGATTTTTCTTCATTATATATCACTAATGTTAGGTTTGCACTAGTCTAGATCTGATCGGTGTGTTAGCTATCGCTATTGGGTGACTTTGCCGATGACGAAGAGAACGATGATTTGAGCAAAAAGAGTGATGGCAAGACCGACCATGGCGTAGATAATCGTGTTCTTGGCACTGGAGATGGCATTTGAGTCGCCACCCGAAAGAACATACCTCATGCCCCCGATTATGAGCATGATAACGGAGGCCGCGCCGACGATAAATGAGAGCAGATTGAGTGTATCCTTGATAAGCTGCGGCACCGACTGACCTTTTCCGACAGCACCAGTGTCGTTGAGGCCTTTTTGGGCATCGCCAACCGAATCAGCCAATACAGAATGAGTGCCACTTGGCAACACAATAAGAATCGCAGCCACGAGCAGACACGCTCCGGCAATCAGTCCTAGTCTTTGGTATGGTGAGAGCCTGGCAAGTGCGTTTCTCATATCTTTCCTCTATCTCCGTGCCTTTCTATGCTGGTTATTATAGCTTATATCTTGTCACTGGATCATAAATAACCCAGCACGAACTGGATGATGGCGGCCCCGAAGACAGCAATTACCAGACCAGCCAAACCATAGATAATAGTATTCTTGCCGCTTTTAGTCCCTGACGGGTCACCGCCAGAGAGGACGTACCTCAAGCCACCGATTACCATCATAAAGACCGAGATAACCGCAACGAAGTAGATAAAGACGCTCAGAAGAGTGGCGAGCACTCCGCCTTTACCGAGAATCCCGCCTCCTTTTTGTGCCTCACAGACAGTTGCTCCAGGGTTGCTTTTACAGACACTCTGACCACCACCGGCGCCGAAGATGTCGAACGCATATGCAGGCGCCAAGCCTCCAAACTGCACAACGGCAGTAACTGCCAGCACAAAAGTTATAGCCCAGGCTTTCAGGTTGAAGATTTGTCTTTGTAGATTCATATGTCTCATTCTATTCCCACCTACAGTCCCGTGCCGAGCACAAAGCCAACTATAACCTGCGCGAAGAGTGCAAAGATAAGTCCAACTACTGCATATATAATTGTCTCTTTCGCTTGCTTAAGAGTGCCTGGGTCACCACCTGAACGGGTATAGGTGAGACCACCCCAAACAACCATGATGGCTGCCAGTACCGCTACGATCTGGAAGACAAGAGTCAAGATAAAAGCCAAAGTGCCGGCTTTGACGGCACCGGGGTTCGGCAGCCCGGAAGCCGCGTCAATCTTGGCTGCAAATTCACCGGCGATAAAGCCGATGATTCGAGCGGCCGTCACGGTAATGACAAGGCCAACAAGGGCATTCACGATAGTGTTACGGGCGTCGTTGATACTATTCGGCGAGCCAGCGCTGGTGGTATAGCGAATGGCGCCCCATATGACGAAGCCGACTGCTAAGATAGCGGAGAGTCGTAACAATATCTCAAAGACCGCAGCCACAATCAGCCAGATGCCGTCTGGTCCTGAGATAAAGGGCCTGCATTCCGTGCCTCCTCCATTGACGTTAACCTTGGTGCCTTGCAGGTATTCATACCAGGTCGGAAAAGCCAAAAAGCCAGTGTCTTGAGCAAGACTACAAGGAGCGGGGTTGGTCATGTTGAAGAGAACATTAACCGGACTAGCTGCACGCGCAGGCATGACAACAACGAAGAGGCCCATCACCAGACCCAGGAGACTGCCCGAGAGCATGATCCAAAGGCGAAATCGCATTGACATCAACCGAGGCCTCCCGGTGATATGAAGTTCAAAATAATCAGACCGAAGATGTAGAGAAAGAGTGCAACGACAACATTCCAGATCTGCATCTTTGCTTGGCTTACGGTCTGTGAGTTTCCGCCAGCGGTTAAGTACTTAAGGCCAGCCACAGCCAAAAAGACGACTAACAGGACGCCGATTCCGGCGGAGACAAACTGGACAGTGTCGTGGATAAGAAGTTGGAGATTACTAAGATCCTGCTGGTTAGGGTTTGGTGGTGGGGTCGCGGCAAAGACCGCACTCGGGAATAATACGTAGCCAGCCACCAGACTAAGCACGGCAGCCGAGGTGATATGTCGTTTTTTGTTTTGAACACTCAATTTGGTAAAGACGTGCATCGTATAAGTATTCTTCTTGGCTATACTGTAATACAGAAGTGGGGATCGAGGCAAGAAAGCTCTCAGGGTCTGAAGGCGATTTTCAGACCTCCAGATCTTAGAAAATACTGATATACTACATTACATAATGTTGAAGCGTCGGTCAGGACTGTTTGGGTGTGCTCTGCTTCTAGTTAGCTCACTTCTGATGGCCATTCTTCCCGCTCTGCCAATACATGCAGCCAACACATGCACATGGACGGGCAAAACCGCCATGACCTGCAATGGCACAAACGTTGGCCCAGGCACTATCTCCGGTGCAAACATGACCTTTCAGTACTCCGTCAGTGGTAGCGGCGTTGGCAACGCCTGTCGTGACTTTATAACAGTCAATAACTACAAGAAAGCCACTTCAGTCAGTATTCTCGAAGGTGTCGGCATTATTATGAATTCGAGGCTGGCTAGCACCGCGACCAACAATGGTATACAGCTTGCTGCCAACAACACCTGCTTGAGCGGTGGCACATATAACTTGACGAATACCTGGGGCGGTGGCGGTACTCAGGGTGGAGGAAGCTGCAACCCGCCTACTTTTAACATCAACAGTAACAACACGATCACTCTCGCTAAGGGTCCCTGTGCTGGCATTAGCAACACCTTTAACGAAGCGGGCCAATCGAACTACTATGTCGGCAGCATTAATAAGGACGGCTGCCCCAATGATTACGTTTATTTCGATCCGGTTGCTAACTCTATAACCTACTACCAGGTGGCCAACATAACTGGTCAAGGCTCGCAAGGAGGCTTTACGAACCCCCTGCCAGCAGATCTCGGCAACTACCCTGGTACCTGTGCGGCGAACAATGGGGCCGTGGCTACCATCGGCCAGAATCAGGTGGGCGGGCAGCAGCAACAGCAAGTCTGTGAGACCCAGGGTGGCTTCATGGCAGACATTCTCTGTGGCCTTATTAATGCCCTGAACAAAGTAATCCAATGGCTCTACAGCAACGTGCTGACGAGGCTTCAGTTCCAATTGCTCGAACCCGTCGCAGCCAGCGAAGACGGACTGACGGGCCTCTCGGGAGCTTCATATAATAGCGTTCATGCTTCATGGCTGGTCGTTGTCCGGCTGGCCTCCACCCTAATGATCCTCGTCTTCCTGATCATGATCATCGGCCAGGCGGCCGGCAATTATATCGACGCCTATACAGCCAAGAAGCTGCTGCCTCGCATTGTTATCGCCTTCATTCTCATCAACCTGTCATGGTACATAGCAGGTTTTGCTATGGAGTTTTCTAACATCGTCGGTGATGGTGCCAAGGCGGTCATGCTAGCGCCGTTCAGCAGCCAAGCTGCACTCATCATCAGTCCGACGGCTGGAGCAGAACAGCTAGGCATACTACTGGCGGCAACGGTAACGGCCACCCTCCTGGTTATCGCAGGACCGGGCCTCTTCGTCTTGGTCCCCATCGTGGCGGGTATATTAATCGCTGCGGCCATTGGCTTTTTCCTGGTCATTCTGCGACAAGGCTTCTTGATCGCCTGTACCGTTTTTGCCCCGGTAGCCATCGTCCTGTGGGTCCTACCCGGAACTAAATCGTGGTTTAACAAATATAGAGACCTGTTCGTGGGATTATTAATAATGTACCCACTCTTCCAAATCGTCATCGCCGTTGGCGCTTTGCTGGCATATGTAATAACGGCAGGTAACAGCTAATGGCAGCTGGACTTGTATCGGACGTCGTCGCAGAGATCTGTATCTTTGCCCCATTCTTCTTACTGCCTCGTATCGCTGAGTCTAGCTTAGGTGCGTTTGGTAAGGTTGCCGGCATCGCCAATGCTCGCGGCCGTAGTCTGCATGGCAGGGCCCGCAAGGCAACTGCCGAGAAGACCAAGGAAGGACTCAGAAAATCTGCTACCGGTGAACGGTATAAAGGTGTCGCCGGCAAGATCTTCAACAAGCCCGCCTTCATCGCCGGTAACGCTGCCTACGGTAAAGGAGCGGCTCGTTTTGCTCCGTTTGGCAAAAATGCTCAGATGCAACGAGTTGGCGCTATCTCGGCCGCCTCACAGCAAGCCGCCCGGGATATGCAGGCCCATGGTGTTTCTATGGATCCATTTTCAGCTCGCGAATTTGCCGCCTATGGCTATAACTCAAAGGCGCTCGAACAGCGCGCTCATCAGCTGATGGAAGGCGATGACTCATGGGTTAAGAATTCCGACGGCAGCTTTAAACTAAATGCAGCCGGTGAACGAATCAAGAATGCTGACGCCGTCTCTACCGGTAAAGCCTTAATGACCTACCGCGCTTTTGCCGGACGTGGAGACGCCCGGTTGGCTGCCGCTCAGGTCTCAGCCGAAGCTGGCAAGCTGACCGACGAAGCCGCCTTTGGAGCCGGACGACTACTCGGTACGGGTCGAAGCAATATGGCTCGTGACGCCTTTGTCGACTCGCTCTACCAGACCAATGCTCGCAAGGAGATGATGACCCAGTTCAGCCGTTCAACCGACTTCAACTGGGGTGCTGGTGACAACCAGCCGATGTATGCCGGTGCCGCGGCTGGTATGACTAAGGCTCAAGCTAAGGAAGTTGTCCACGCCAACCGTATGCAGCGCTTCCACGACGACTTTGTCACCAACGGTAAGTTTAGCCAGGAAGACCTTCAGAGCATCAAGAATGCCGACAATGCCCGCGACTACGCTCAAGGTCTTATCGACTACACCCAGGAGCGCCACACTGAGATGACGAGAGCTCAAGATGCAATGGGTGCCGCTCAGAGCAAGATGGAGCGAGCTGCGAACATCCTTAACAGTAGTACCGCTACAGAGGCCCAGAAGATAGAAGCTGGTAGACTTCGAGACTCGGCAGCCTCTCAGTTCAGAACAGCCCAGAAGAGCCAGGTTGTGGCTCAGCAGGCTGCCGAACGAGGGGCACAGAAGATTGGCTACATGACGTACCTCGGCGGTTACTTCCGAGAAGGCACAGGGGCAGCCATTCAAGGTCAGCTCACGAGCACCGTTCACCAGCCGACTGCGCCTGGCGAAGCACCATATAATGACACCGGCACCTTTATGCACTTCTTACGCGAGCAGTCACAGGCCGGCGCTCAAGGTAACGGTCGGAGCACACTAGAAGCCGAAGCCGCCAGACGGCGAGCAGCCGGAGGCGGACCTCAGCAGCACTTCTATGACCAGCCAGAAGGACACTAATCATGGCTCTCTATAAAGTCCCCCAGGACGTCGAGGCCGAAGATAAGATCGTCGGGCCATTTTCACTTAAACAGTTCATCTTTATCCTACTCTTCTTCGCCTCGGGCTGGTTCGCCTTTATCCTTAGCCGAATCGCTCTACCGTTTGGCTTTATCATGCTGCCGTTCCTCATCATCTTTGGGGTGCTTGGCTTCGTTATGCGTAAGGACCAGCCAGTTGAGGTCTATCTTGCCGCACTGGTTCGTTTTTATCTAAAGCCACACAAACGGATTTGGGATCAGGAAGGCTATGAGCAGCGGGTCATTATCACAGCTCCGAAAATAATTGAGAGGCGACGGACAAAAGATATTTCCCAAGAAGAGGTCCACTCACGTCTAAGTCGCTTGGCTAATGTCGTTGACAGTCGTGGTTGGTCGGCAAAAGGCCTGAACACCAAGCCGTCCGATCGTATCGCTAACCCGACCATAGCCAGTCCTAACCCTGACGCTGACGCGCCGGACATCATGGACGAGGGAACTGTGACGGCTCAGAAGTTCGATAACCTCATCCAACAGAGAACACAGGCCAATCGCCAGCAGGTGGTAAGCCAGATCCAGCAGGCAGCTGCAGCCTCGCCAACACCGCCATCCCAAATGCCAGCTGCCAACAACAAAGCCTTCAACGATGACGTCAACAACCTGCTCGATAGCATGGCGTCTACTCACTACAACCCATACCCGACCGATATCCACCAGACAGTAATAAAGCCGGGCGGAGATCGGGCGGCCGATCAAGCAGCGGTAGTCAAAGCAGCAACGGACGCCGCAAAAGCCGTCGCTCAACCTATGAAACCACAGGTATCACCTGCTATAATGCAGTTAGCGAATAACAATGACTTAACGGTGAGCGCGATTGCACGACATGCACACTCGCTTCCTACAGATGAAGTGGTGATCACCCTCCGTTAAGCCGAGTAGGGTGGAGCAGCACTCATCGATGGAACCGACCAACACGAACCCGAACCAAGCACCATCAGCGACCGGAGGGGGCCCACAGCTCCCCAGTGTTGGTGGCGCTCCAGCTGCGCCTCAACAGCAGTCTTCGTATTATCCAGAGGCGATGTCGACCAGCTCATCGCCAGCACTCGGGCTTAATCTACCTCATCATCCCGACACCCAGTCACAGCCTCCTCTGCAACCACAGCCAGCTCCTCCACAAGGCACGCCACCCCAACAACAGGAAGCCCACTTCCAGCAACCAGCCGCCCAGACGGGTGTGGCCAATCCGCAACAGAAGATGCAGACCCCACCAAGAAACCAAAACAGCACTCAGAATTTATTGGAGATCGCCGAGATACGCGACGGTATCGTCATCATGAATGATGGTAGCTTCAGGGCGGTCATCCTAGCCCGATCGATTAACTTCGACTTGATGAGCGCCGGTGAGAAAGAGTCCGTCGAGTACGCCTACCAGAACTTCCTTAACTCTCTCTACTTCCCAGTGCAGATCGTCGTTCGATCCAGGAAAGTGGATATGCGACCATATCTCGAAAAACTCAATAGGATCCGGACTGAGCAGGACAATATGTTATTGGCGCTGCTCATGGAAGACTATATTTACTACGTCTCACAGCTGGTCGAACAGACCAACATCATGAGCAAGCAGTTCTATGTAGTCGTTCCGTACTTCAGCGAGATCAAAGCCGGACAAGTCGCCGCACAGACCAAGGGTTTCCTATCGGGGATCCTCGGTAGTAGCAAGCAGCAACTGATCATAAACGAGAGTGCCCTTGTTAAAGCTAAGACCGAACTCCAGAATCGTGTCCAGAGCGTTGTTAACGGTCTCCTGCAGCTCGGTGTCCAGGCCGTCCCACTTGACACACAGGAACTTATCGAACTTTACTACGACGTATACAACCCCGATACTGCTACCAGGCAGCCGCTACCAGAGCTCAACAATATGGCAACGGTCGTCGTCACCAAAGGTGTAGGTAACGCTAAGCAGCCACACCTAGACGGAGGCGCACGGTAATGGCACTCTTCGGCGGCAAGAAGGTAAACCCAGTCGAACTGGCTGAACAGCAGCGACTTCGTGAACAGAATGAGGTCGAACAAGCCTTCCTCAAAGGCGTCACCGAGCTACGAGACTTCATAGCGCCGAGCTCACTCGAACTCGAGTCCGGCTTCTTCCGACTCGGTACGTATTATGCCCGCAGCTTCTATGTGTATGGTTACCCGAGACAGATCTTCACTGGCTGGCTCTCCTCAATTATCAATATGGACGAAGAGATCGATGTCTCAATGTTCATCTATCCAGTCGAAAGCCGCGTCGTACTCGACAACCTTCGCAAGAAAGTATCCCAGCTTGAAGCCGACCTGCAGTTAAACGCCGAGAAAGGACGAGTCCGCGATCCAGGGACCCAGGCAGCCATCCAAGACGCCGAGGAACTTCGCGACAAGCTCCAAGTAGGCGAAGAACGCTTCTTCCGATTTGGTCTCTACTTCACTATCTACTCAACATCACTCGACGAGCTTAACTTTATCCAGCATAAAGTCGAGACGGTTCTTGGTCAGCAGCTGGTCTACTCAAAGCCGGCTACAGTTCAGATGGAACAGGGTTTCAATTCGACAATTCCACAAGGTCTTGATCAGCTTCAAGTCCGCCGGAATATGAACACCGGAGCCCTGAGTACCAGCTTCCCATTCACCAGTGCAGACCTCACCCAAGAGAATGGCATTCTTTATGGCATCAACATGCACAATAACGGATTGGTTATCTTTGACCGTTTCACTCTAGAAAACGCCAATATGGTCGTCTTTGCCAAGTCAGGTGCCGGTAAGTCGTTTACCGTTAAACTCGAGGCACTACGAAGTATGATGATGGGGACTGAAGTGATTATCGTTGACCCCGAAAATGAGTATCAGCGCCTTAGCGAAGCAGTCGGTGGCTCGTATATCCGCCTCTCACTCAACTCCGATACCCGGATTAACCCGTTTGACCTGCCACTGGTTGTCGATAGCGAAGAGGCAGACAACGCACTACGCTCCAACCTCATTACGCTCCACGGCCTGTTACGACTCATGATGGGTGGCGCCACTGCGGCCGCCTCAACAGCTGGGGGATACAGTGTCTCCGCGATTGGCCCTGTTCTCAGCCCGGTAGAAGAGGCCGACCTAGACCAAGCCTTAATCGACACTTACGCGAGAGCCGGTATCACTAACGATCCGCTGACGCACAACACCACCCCACCGACTGTTAATGACCTCTACGATACCTTACTCCACATGCCTGGTACCGGGCCGCAGTTGGCTCAGAGATTGCGAAAATACACCTCAGGAACATTTGCCGGTATCTTCTCGCAGCAATCAAATGTCGACATCTCAAACAAGCTGGTCGTCTTTAACATCCGTGATCTTGAAGACGAGCTTCGCCCCGTCGCTATGTACATCGTTCTTAACCACATCTGGAATCGTACCAAGACAGACCGCAAGAAGCGCATGCTGGTCATTGACGAAGCCTGGCAGTTGATGAAGTATGAGGACTCTGCTAACTTTATGTTCTCACTCGCCAAGCGCGCTCGCAAATACTTCCTCGGCCTGACAACCATCAGCCAAGACGTTGAAGACTTTATGAGCTCGAAGATGGGACGTGCTATTGTTGCGAATGCATCGATGCAGATTCTCCTCAAACAGTCACCAACAGCAGTCGACATCCTAGCTGCCGTCTTCAAGCTGACTGAGGAAGAGCAGAAGCGGCTATCTCAATTCCCAGTCGGTCAGGGTCTACTCTTTGCCGGTCAAAATCACGTTCACGTCCAGATTGTTGCCTCACCGACCGAAACCTCACTGATTACTACCAATCCGGCCCAAATACAGCAGCAGACGGTCAATATTGCGCACCCGGGCCCAGTCGCTCCGGGCGCTACCAATCCTCCTGTACCACCGCAGCCAGCTGAACCGCAGTTCACATCGCCTAACGACGAGGTTCCCCGCGAGCCTCTTGCGTCCGTTGAAGCCCAACAGGGGGGAACATTAGAAGTTAACGGAGGGGCAGGTAGACCGTAGTGGTGGCGCTACAAAGCGAAGACTCCAGAACAGGCAATCGATCCCAGCGCCGACGACCAGCAGCTCGTACCGGTGCAGGACGCCCTCCGGCGAGACCTAGTGGTACTCGATCGGGAACTCCGCGCATGGGAGGTCCGGCCAATCTACCGACCCTAGAAATGGGGGACGACGGGCTTACCCAGCAGCCAGGTGGTGGCGGTCAAATACTGACCCCTCAGCGCGAGGAGTCTAGTGAGTTTGAGCCGCCTATTCAGACCGGAAGCAGTGAGCCAGAATATCCGGGCGATCAAAGTCATAGACAAAGCACTCTGCGTGACGCTGAAGCTGGCGTTGAGCAGCCACGCGATAACGAAGGAGGCGGTCTTGGTAGCGTCGCAGCAGGTGAGGGGTCACTCGAAGCACCAGCTACTACGCAATCAAGCTTCAAGTACAAACCAGACGCAGACAGTCTCCAAGGTTCTGCTAAAAAGAAGCGGAAGAGAAAGGTCCTCTTTGGTATTATTGGTGTCTTTCTTGTCATCTTCTTTCTGGTCATCCTCGTCCAACTGTTTAAGGCCAAATATGAGGCCTTGATCATTGATGATGCCACCAAGATTGCTATCGACTATATGCTCGAGAAGCGGCTCAAACAGTATGTTAATGACTACTTCGCTCACGTTATCTTTCCTGAAGCCGCTTTCTGTCACGGAGATATTACTCCCGAATGTATCGACAGAGCTGATGGAGCGGGTCTCTTCAAATTACTAACCGCCAAAGGAAAACAGCTAGCCCTGAATAAGATCGAGAATAAGCTCTTGGTTGACCCTGACGGCAACAAATGGAGAATGGAGTTCGACGGCGCTAAGAAGCAGTGGAAGATCAGTTGTCCAGACTGTGGGGCAAACGGAACGGCAACGGTCGCCGAAAACGTGGCCGAGGACCCAGCTAAATTCGACCTCTTTTCGGAGGTATATACCCGCAACCCGGTGACTGCTACCAGACTCATAATGGAACGGCTGAATGTCGGGGAGGATCGTGTTGGCTTCTTTACCAACCTATTGAAACGTATTTTCGTCTCTTGGAGGTACGGTACCTCCGGGTGTGTCTTTGCCTGCACAACACTAGAGAAACTCTATAATGCTAAGCTCGGCGTCACAGATAAGATAGCTGAGTATAAAGCGATGCTGCTTAGTATTATCAATGACCGCGTGATAGAACCGATCAAAATCGGAGCCACTCTACTCTTGGGATGCGTCCTCGACCTGAGCCTCTCGTGTCTCAACAAAGGCGGGCCCGAGCAGGATGAAGCACAGGAGGGTCAAGACGTCTTGGCGGAAGATGCCGTTGACGAGAGCGCGACAGTCGAAGCGCAGGCCTCAAAAGGGCTACTTGCAGCACTCAAAGAGAAAGTCACCGGCTACCTTGCTACGTTGATTGCCTATGCTCTTACCAAAGCAGGCTTTGACGTAACCGCCAAGAACGTCACAGATGCGGTCCCATATGTTGGGCAGGTTATCTTGGCCATCCAGATAGCTCACTTCATTGGCAAACTCTCTACCATCCTGGGAGGTGGTGGTTTAGCCATTAGTCTGACGGGCGTTCCGTATCCCTATCAAAACCAAGTCCCACCGGCTACTCGTGATATCCCTATGAACCTCTGGAACGATGTCATCAAGATTCCTCAGGCCGAACAAGCCAATAACTTACTCCAGGCAGCGGCCGCTGAACCAACGGCTGAGCTGAATGGTGGCATTGAGGCGGGTGCCTACGACACCAACCAGATAATAGCCAGCAACGAACTGGCTGGATCAACTGCCGACGTTGGGCGAAGCAAGCTTTACGACTACATCGCCGGTGGTGAGTACGGGCAGACTACGCCGGGCAATACCGGTGCCCAGACGTGTCGCGATGGTCACCCGGTGCCCTCTAATCAGCTCATGTGTAACGAGTTCAGACTTGACCAGGAACCACCGCTCGTTCAAGCGATCCGCAATAATCCGATCCTTGAAATATTCCTCAACAGCCTCTCAGGCCTTCTCAATAATCCAGTTGTCAACGGACTCGACGCCATTATCAACTTCGTCTTTAATCTCCTCGGCACCCTGATTGTCGACCTTCTTAAAGCCATCTATTCGCTGCTGAACTGGTCTTTGGGCAGATACAACCCCTTGCGTTATGCTGTTGACCTCCTTGGAGACATCTTCAAGCATTGTCTGCCATACGTCATGAAGTTCTTTGAAGTCGTCTTCCCGCCGATGATTGAAAGCTTGACTGAGGTTATCCAGACGCCGTGGCGACTGTTCGATGCCGCTTATACCGGAGCCTCATACGCTAGCTACCAGCTGGCGACGGGTGGGATCGACACCAACGGCCAGCCGTACGGACTCGGCGGTTACGACCTCAACCAGCAACAATCCAACCAGCTTATCTCGGCAGCCAACGCTGATTACGCCGCCAATGAGGCAGCCCTGCCACTCGGTCAGAAGCTCTTCTCGATCACTGATCCAAACTCAATCCTAGCCAGGCTAACTATGTCCGCCCCGATTCCAACGAACGTTGCCGACTTTACTGCTACTCTCAACCCACTCAATATTTTCAGCATGCCATTTGCTGCCATATCCCAAGCTCCGGCCCATGCTCTTCTAGAATACCCGAGCCAGGACACCAACGGCGTTCCAACGGTTGGCTTCGCAGTAAACGACAAGGCCTGGACCTCGGACCCATTCATGGATCCTGACACCTGCACCGATAACCGGCAGACGAACGGAGTCAACGCCATCGGTGAGACCAACTACACAACCGGTGACATGTGTCTCATGGATGACGCGGTTGGTAATATATTCTTAAGCGGTAATGGAAACTCACCGAATTAATATGAGACAGCTCTTACAAATCACTGGCAAGGTCACGTTTATCGCCATACTCAGCGTTATGTTCAACCTCGTTACACTGTCCGGCATGGCGGGAGCAGCTCCGACTGGAGGAGGGGATAATGGCACGAGTCCATACTATAACACCAACACCCCCGAGGTATACGGCGGCTATCCATGGTATGCCCTGCCGTGTTTCAGCTCTACGGCCGGAAACACAACCTCAACACTTCAGATCAACAGCCAAGCCGCACAGGCCTTGGCGAAGAAGCTAAGCACCGGCAGTGTCAATATCGGATACGCCATGTACGACTCGAGCGGCAACCTTGTTTCCAACTACAATGACACGTTTGAAAACTATGGAGCCTCTATCACCAAATCTATGATCCTCGTGGCCTACCTTACCCAAGTAGCCAATGGAACACTCAACCCCAATACGACCGAGAGCGACGGCATAAGTCTGGCGGCTAACGCCGACGCAATGATCCATATATCCGACGATAACGATGCGAACGTCGTCTACCATGCACTTAAGAATCCGTCACAGTCAATTCAGAACGTAGCCAGCCAAGCAGGCATGACCGGTTTTAAATTCAACGATTCAGCAGACACTCTCTACGACCTCGGCCAGTCGCAAATCACGGCTAATGACTTCGCTAAGTTCTTCTCTAAGATCGATACCATGATCCCATCATCACAACAGCAGACTGGCCTCGATCTGCTCGCCAACGTCAGCCCTGTCACGGGTATTCTACAAGCCGGCATACCGGGTACCGTTTACTCAAAAGAGGGATGGAAAGGGGAGTCGAGCAGCAACACTGGTATTAGCACCCAGACAAACCCATATGGTGCAGAGGGAGTACCATACATCGTCAACCAAGCAGCTCAGTTCCAAAGTAACGGCACGACCTACGGCCTTGCTTTTACAACTGCCGGCGTAGCCGACGAAGGTACTGGCGAACTAGATATCTTGGATATCACCAAGGCACTCTTAACGCCATCCCAGAGTGGGACACCCGGTACACCAACAACCACCCCGAGCCCGACTGGCTCGAGCGGAGGTATTACACTGACCGGCGTACCACAGGCCTGGCAGCCGCTCTTCATTGATGCTGGGGAGAAATTCAACGTTCCACCGATTTGGCTGGCAGCCATCTTCTACACCGAGAATGGCAATAATTGGGCCGGCTCACCAACATCTACAAACTGGCCGACCTCGCCGACAGGCGCCCAAGGACCAATGCAGTTCGAGCCCGGCTCATGGTCAGCTTATGGGACAGTTGCCAGTGGCACCGGCCTGCCCGCACGCCCCTCCAGTGTCGGCAATTCACCGGATATCAACTGGCCTCCAGATGCTGTTTTTGCAGCTGCAAAATACGGCTCACAGGGTCTTGGTCTATCCGGGACAGCTGCCCCAGGTGATCTTAATCAAGCATTTATCGCTCACACTATGATCTACGCCGCAGGTGGCTATAACGCCGGTTATGGCACGATGATACAGGCCACCAAGCAGTTTGGTGCAAATGCGCCCGTGGACGATCTTACTAAGCTTGGAGCGGGCTAC
The DNA here is from genome assembly GCA_035945435.1 of Candidatus Saccharimonadales bacterium. Classification (NCBI taxonomy): domain Bacteria; phylum Candidatus Saccharimonadota; class Candidatus Saccharimonadia; order Saccharimonadales (SeqCode); species Saccharimonadales bacterium (SeqCode). Next base: position 25,422 of record DASZAF010000016.1, read on the forward strand.
TCACAGACCGTCGCCTACATGAAAAACGTCTACGCTCTCGTAACTTCTAAGTTCAGCCAGTCTGGTCAAGGACCTGGTGGGAGCAACTCGCCGTGCTCAAGTAGCACCGGCGTAACTGTTAGCAACAGCAACATCGTCAATGTTGCTCTTCAACAAGACGTAGCCTGGAATAGTAACCCAGGCTCTGACCACTCACTCTTCGTCAAATATACTGCTAATCAGTCATACCTGATCGGTGAATGGTGTGCAGCCTTTGTCAGCTGGGTTTATATGACCGCCGGTGTACCGCTCTCGGGAGGTGGCGGGCCGTCTTGGCTAATCGGTTCAGCGTTCGGCATCATGCGCTACATGCAAACACACGGGATCTGGACCGCGAATGGAGCTAACGCGGCCGCACCACAACCGGGCGATGTCGTTGTCTTCTGTTTCCAAGGTTCGACATGCGGGACGTCAACCTCATTCGAAAGTCATATCGGTATCGTCGACCAAGTAGTTGGAAATGACCTCTATACAATCGAGGGGAATGCTGGGCTTAACGCCTCAACAGCCGGTCTGGCTCCAGGATGCAAAGCGTTTGCAGGCAATATAGCTAGCGCCCCGCTTGGCGTTGGCTGTTCCGTTTATCCGGGATACCAACATCTTAGTTCAATCGTCGGTTGGGGTGGTCTTAAATGATGCAAATAAAGGTAGACTACATATATGGACCCACAGTATAGACGTTATCTGCTTATGACCCTTGCCGGTGTAGTGGGCGTCTTTGTGCTCATCTTAATCGGCTACAGCCTTCGCAATGTCTTCCGCGGACCGTTTTATGTTGTCAGTACGGATCCCGCTAACAAGGCAACCCTCGATATTGTCAGCCCAGTCTCTATCACATACAACATACCGGTTGCCTCATCAACTACCAAGAACTTCTCAATCTCCCCAAGTGTCAACGGAACTCTGTCTACAAAAGGGGACACGCTAACTTTCACTCCTAAAAACAACCTTAAATACCATGATCAGTACACGGTTATCGTCTCCAAGGCAACTTCGGCTAATGGGAAGTATACAATCGGCTCCTATAAACTCACTTTCACTGCAGGATACGTAAACTACAACCAGCTACCAAAGTCGCAGCAGCAAGCTTCAAACAATGCGACGGATCTCCTATATAGGCAGTTCCCGATAACCAAATTCCTGCCATATCAAACAGTCCATTATTATATCGGCTTTAGCGGTGAGACTGACGGCAAGCTCGACCTTCAGATTCAACTCTTTGCTCTTTATATCAACAACAATGTGTCTATGTACCAACAGGATCTGCAGCAGTTCCAGAATGAGGCCCTGCAGTGGCTTCAAGGTAATGGTGTCAATACGTCGACTTTGAATATTACATGGAGCCCAGATCCAAATAACCCGGCAACCTACAGCAATCTACCCACTATGACTCCTGGGCCCTAAGGTTTATCCTAGGTTGATGGTCTGACCCAGTCTATTCTTGGGTATACTCCCTTCAATACCCGACTCCGGAGTAGTAATGATCGTCTGCCACGGCGTTAGGTGATGCGACAAGGCCTTACGTCGAGTCGCATCCAGTTCCCCAAAGACATCATCAAGTAGAAGAAGTGGTGGCCGTGAACTTACCTCGTATAGCAATGTAGCTTCAACAATCTTGAGCATCACAACAAGGGTTCGCAACTCTCCTCGCGAGGCATTGAAGTGAGCAGGTGAACCATCGAGGTCAATTGTAAAATCGTCGCGGTGAGGGCCAACTGAGGTAAATCCTCTCTCCTGATCCTTGCTTAGATTTGTTTCCAATTGATGCAGGAAGGCAGAAGCTAGAGTGACAACATCCCCTTTAACCGCTGTCTGGTGGTGAAGTTGAACCTTTGACGCCTTGTGACTCAGCTGGCTGTAAGCATCACTTGCTAGCTTGTTTACTCTATCAATTAGATCCTGACGTTCGTTCATAATATGAGCTCCTAGCTCGCTCAGACGCACGTTCCAGACAAAGAGTTGGTCTTGTGGAGCAATATGGTCGTAAATGTCTTTCAGGAGTCTGTTACGCTGCGCCAGTGACCGTTTGTAACGCGTCAAGATTCGCTCATAAGTGGGGGAGAGCTGAGTAAGTAGTACGTCTAGAAAGAGTCGACGCTGATCTGGGGAGCCCGTTAAGAGCTGCATGTCCCGGGGTTCAAAAAGAACAACCGGAATACGAGTGTTGACGTTTAGTCGTTTGCTGACATCATTGATCCGAAATTCCTTGGTAGTCGTCTCTTTCTGAGGATCACGACGGATACGCAGACTACGTTCAACTGCCTGCTCGTCATTCGTCGCCAGATGCAACCAATCGGCATCATGATGTATAAGGTTACTATCCTGCACGCGAAACGAGCTTCCATAAGAAGTAACATAGAGAGCCTCAAGAAGGTTCGTCTTACCGCTACCGTTCGGGCCGACAACCATATTAACCCCATCACTTAGGTCGAATGTGGTGTCTTTATATGAGCGAAAGTTCTTAAGATGAATCTTTCTGTACATCACAAGCTATTATCGTTCACTTTAACCAGTGACACAAAACTAGCTCTTTAACGGCATAACAATGTGCTTATAGTCGACCTGCTTCGTGGCAGCTGTCAGAACACACGGTGATAGCTTGCCGTTGAAGGCAAACTTGACGGATTTCTCATCAATACAGCCAAGTGCTTCAAGGACGTAGCGTGAGTTAAGTGTCAGCCGGCCACTTCCTGTTACTTCGGCTTCTATGTTGGCGTCGTTTTCGCCAACCTGCGAAGCAACCGAGTGGATACTGACCGTCTTGGTTGTTTCGTCCACTTCAATCGTAATACTGCCACCGCTATCCCGAGCAAAGAGCGAGGCGATCTTGGTGATACGAACCAGCTCTTCCTTGTCCAGTACCGCAGAGGTCTCATTGGTATCAGGTATTAACTGGCGGTAATCCGGGAATGTGCCGTCAATCAAACGGCTGACAATATCGATTTCACCAATACGAATGCGAACCTGTGTCTCGTCAAACCAGAACTCAACCTCTTCAATGTCATCCGTTAAGACTCTCAGAACTTCCTGTAGCGTGTCTGCCGGAATAATCGACTGAAGTTGGGCGGAGCTTTCCACCAGTTGTCGTTCCGCCAGGCGATAGCCGTCTGTAGCTGCAAAGTAGAGTTTCCCGTTGTGAGTATGTGCGTAGACACCAGTCAGTACCGGACGAGTGTCGTCGCCCGAAACCACTAGAACGGTCTGCTGAATTGCTCGCTTGGTGATGTGGGCGGGGAGAGTGATCTTATTCTGGTTACTCACCGATGGCAGACTTGGAAACTCATCCGCCACCATACCGTTGATAGTAGCGTTGTAGTTAGTTGTCTTGACGTGTAGTTTATGTTGATCCGAGATTAGTTCAACATTACCTTTGGGAAGATTACTGACAAGTTCAGTCATAAGACGAGCAGGAACTGTTAGCGACCCCTCTTCCTCAATCTTGCCTCCGACATATTCCGTAACTGCTAATTCCAGATTGGTAGCTGCAAGGAGAAGTCTGTTTTGTTCGGTCTTTAAAAGGACGTTATTTAAGATGGGCAGGGGAGTCTTGCCGGAAGCAATGCGAGCAACTACTGATAGTGCTTTGCTTAGATTCTCTTGTGTAACTTGAAGGCGCATCTTTATTGGCTGATTCCTTTCTTCCTATTGTTATTTATATAAGTAGTAGAAGTAATAGTAGGGGGTGTTGATAATGTGTACAAACGGCTTTTCAACAGATAGAAAATTGTCTCAAGTGTTGTGAATAGTCTGCGTAAAATAGGTGCGCAACTTGATGTCAGTGGGGGAGAGAATGGGGAATACCAGGCTGGTTTGATAGCGAGTGCTTCTACCTGTGTATAAGACCGATTTGTTTGCACATGACTAGACACAGTTGAAGACACAGTTTGTGCACAGCTCCTAGACATAGAGGTGCTCCCTTAGTTCTGCTACAATTTGTCGCATTGAATAATCAAGAGCGATAACTTTCTCAATCTTTTCAATGGAGTGAATGGCTGTGGTGTGGTCTTTTCTGCCAAGCTCACCGGCGATCTTCGGAAAACTTAAATGGAGTTCGCTTCGAAGTAGATACATGGCTACTTGTCTTGGTAAGACGATGTGTTTGTCGCGTTTAGGGCCAATCATATCGGCCACGGGGATCTGAAAGTGTTTGGCCGTCTTCTCTACGACCTGCTTTGAGGTCAACCTTTGTGGTCTGTTGCGGTGCGTACCGAGTAGACCACTTGCTACCTGTACATCAGGAGCGACGCCGCGCATCTCGCAATATGCCAGCAACTGATTAAGACCACCTTCAAGTTCACGAATGTTGGTCTGGAAGTTAGTGGCTAGAAACTCAATCGTGTCTCGGTCGAGCGTTACGTTATGAGAGTTGGCCTTTGACTGCAGAATGGCGCACCGGGTCTCGTAATCGGGTGTCTGGATATCTATCGCCATCCCCCATTCGAACCGACTTCGAAGACGCTCCTCTAAAGTGGGGATCGACTTAGGGGGTTTATCTGAACTGATGATGATCTGTTTGTTGGCCTGGTGGAGGGCGTTAAAGGTGTGGAAGAACTCTTCCTGAGTCTTCTCCTTGCCGGCAATAAACTGCATGTCATCAACGATTAAGACATCGACGTTTCGGTAACGATCGGCAAAGCTTTTCTTCTTGAAGCGAATTGCTTCGAGGAATTCGTTAACAAAGGTTTCGGAAGATATGTAGGTGACATGTGCGTCTGGGTTCTGCTCAGCGATGCCATTACCGACGGCCTGGATAAGGTGTGTCTTGCCAAGCCCGACCCCGCCGTAAATAAAGAGCGGGTTGTACTTCATACCCGGGTCGCTAACGACTGCTTGGCAGGCAGCATAGGCTAGTTCGTTGCTCGAGCCGACTATAAAAGTGTCAAAGACGTAGCGAGGATTAAGCCCGACAGCTCTACTGTTGGGCTTAGAGCCTGAGGCGAGCGAGTTGGTGGGCAGGGAAACGACATCCTGTCCGGCACGGCCTTCATTCTTCTTCGTGTTTTTGCTGGATCGTATCTCGTAGGTGATACTTTTTACTTTGACTTCGTTCTTCTCGAGACTCTCTTTTATCTGTTTGTTGTATTTGACCTCGAGCTGTCTTTTGGCAAAGATGTTCGGCACCTCAATGGTGATATTGCCATTAGCGTCATCAATCAGTTCGGTATTTTTAAACCACGTCGTGAAGTTAGCACGAGATACTGCAAGCTCGATTTCACCGAGAACACTCTGCCAAGTGGCACTCTTCGCCAATTCCTAACCTCCCTCGTACGGTTTTGATAGTCCTACTAAAACTATACTCAATGAGCCGACTTTTCCACAATCTATTTTAGTTACAAAAAACGAACAGCTAAGATGTTCGTTTATACACAGCCTTCAATTCTCCCCTGTAAACATGTGGATAAGCTCTTGTCTAATGTGGAAAAGTTGTTAAAATAAACGACAGCTTATTTCTCTTTAGACCAGAGACTGAAAGGATTAATAAATGCCAAAACGAACGTACCAGCCGAAGAAACGACATCGCTCTCGCGTGCATGGCTTTCGTGCTCGCATGGCTTCACGTGCCGGACGACTTGTCCTCAAGAGCAGGCGCCTTAAGGGCCGCAAACGACTCTCCCATTAGGTCGAGGACCTAATGTGTTTATACTGTAGGTAGCTATGTTAGAAGCGAGCTACAGATTTCATGGTCGGCGTAGTCTTGGGTTTCTCTTTAATCGTGGCAAGACGGTTCGATATGATGGCTTGAGCCTCAAGTTCGTCTATAACTCCCGTAGTATCAACTCACGCTGTGCTGTAGTGGTCGGGAGGAAAGTCACGAAGAAAGCACCTGTTCGTAATCGGATCCGGCGGCGAATCTTTGAGATCATCAGGTTGGAGTGGGATCACATAAAGCGGCCGTACGATATTGCTTTCTTTGTCTTTGATGAGAGGGTGGCCGATATTCCTTATGACGAACTTCACGACCAAGTCGTCTCACTCTTAAAATCTGCCAACTTATACACCTAGTAATTTGGAGCGATATAAAAGGCTCTCGCCGCTTCACAACAGAGAAGTAATTATGCTACAATATCTCTAATATGCAAGGCATTGTCTACTTCCTGTTATTTGTTATCGTCTTTATTCTGGGCGGTAAGTACATATTCCCCATACTTGGTCATGCGATAATCGGCCTCTATCACGTTATCATTTCTATTACCCTCAATATTCTGGCTGCTATCTACGCCATAATGCCAGGGCACGACTTCGGCGTCACAATAATCGTCTTCACCGTTCTTATTCGCCTTCTCATGTGGCCGCTTCTTAAGAAACAGATGCATCAGACGAAAGTTATGCGCAAGATTCAGCCTGAACTCAAGCGTGTCAAAGAGAAGGCCAAGGGTGATAAGCAACTTGAAGGCAAGCTGATGATGGAGCTCTATAAAGAACGAGGGATCAACCCGTTTGGAACGGTGGGGGTACTTGTGCTCCAGTTGCCGATAATTCTCGCTGTCTATCAAGTACTTCGTCTTATTAGCGGTAATCCTCATGAATTGGTTGCTAAATCATACAACTTTGTTCGTCACATCGGTTACATGAAGAACGTGTCATCTAACATTCACCTTTTCCACGAAACTCTCTTTGGGCGAATCGATCTAAGCGTCCATGCACTTGGTAGTAATGGCAAAGTCTATATTCCTCTCATGTTCATTGCGCTCTTGGCAGCCGTCTTCCAGTATTTCCAGTCCAAGCAACTTATGCCGGTCGCGAAGGACAGTAAGTCATTAAAGCAGATCTTTAAGGATGCTGGCAGTGGCTCATCCATCTCCGACCAGTCCGACATGACTACCGCTATGAATGGCATGATGGTCAAAATCTTTCCGCTATTCACCTTCTTCTTCGCCATCAGTGTGCAGGGCGGTTTAGCGCTCTATCTTCTCACAACCACACTTGTTGGCTGGGCCCAACAGAGCTACTTACTCAGCCGAGATGAGGAAGAGATGGAAAAGTCGGTTGAAACCAAGACGTCAGTCGTTGCACGGGCTGAAAAGGCGCAAGAGGCTGAAGTTGTGAAGACCACTCCAAAGAAGAAGACTAAGAAGAGTAGTAAGAGCGCCACGCATGTTAAACGCGGTAAGACCACTAAGAGGAAGGGGTAGGTTATGAACCAGGACGAAGCCATTACATTTGCCAAACAGTACCTAGAAAACCTTCTGAGCTTCTTTGGTCTTAATACGTCTGTTAACACCAGCTGCGACGACGAAGTTATCGAACTACAGATTCCCTCAACCCACCTGAACGGTTTTCTAATCGGTCAACATGGTGATACACTACGCTCTCTGCAATATCTTGTCAGTATGGCACTCAAGAATTCAAACGCCTCAATAGACAGGGTCAACATTGATGTAGCCGACTACAAGAAGCACCGCGCTGAGCGATTGGCTACCCAAGTGCAAGACTGGTCTGAGCAAGTTCGCAGCAGCAAGCAAAAGATGGAATTGCGTCCGATGAGTCCAGCGGACAGGCGAGTCGTTCATCAGACCGTCGGAGAGTATAGTGACCTCAAAACTGAATCTGTCGGTGAAGGCCGGGATAGACGAGTTGTTATTCATCCTGCCGACCAGACTGATCAAAAAGAACCAGCAAGCGAAGAACCTACAACTGAGGCAGTTCCTGAGGAGGAGTAGTCTCTTCCTTTGCGACTAAGGCGTTCTTGTAGACTTCCAACGTCTGCTTGGCCATCTTCTTCCAAGAGTACTTGTCGTGGACTTTCTTGCCGGCAACTCGAAGCTGGTCACGTATCTTCGGGTTGCTAATTACGTAGTCTATGGCTGCCACCATGTCGTTGAAGTTGTGGGGGTCAAAGTAGTATGCACCATCTCCATAAATTTCTGGCAGACAGGTCGTATTACTACTAACAACTGGTGCGCCGTCTCCCATTGCCTCAAGGGCCGGTAACCCAAAACCTTCCATAAATGAAGCCAGGACGTAGGCAAGGCAGTGTTTGTGGAGCCATGCGACTTGTTCGTCAGGAATGAAGTCGGTAAAGTGAATCTGTTTATAGCCGAGGTCTTTGGCCCACTCCATATCAGCTTGACGCTGCTTATCGATTTTGCCAACAATAACGAGCCAGAGATCAGGGTGGGTTTTTAGTAATGCTTGATGGGCTTTGATCAGGCCTCGGTTGTTCTTGTATGGCTCCGCTCTACCTAGGTACATGATAAATTTATGCTTAGCCATTTTGGAATATTGTTTTTGCTTACTCTTAGATAGGTCGGTGCCTTCATAGGTAACTGTGATCTTGCTCGAAGGTATACCACTAAAGTTGATCAGGTCGTTCTTGGTGTAAATGCTAGTGGCGATAATATGGGTGCTTCGTTTTGCGACTCGTTTGAGTAGATATGCAAAGACTCGCTGTTTTACAAAGAGCTCGATCTTGCTCATGTCATTTGCGGTTATTCTGAGCAGGTTCAGGTCATGAACGGTTGTTACAGAGTTACCTTTATATAGGAGCGGCTGTTGAGGCATACAGAAGTGAACGAGGTTTGGTCGAAGCTTACGAAGTAGTTTGTTAAAGCCGAGCTGTTCGGCAAAGCTGTAATCCGCAAAGTCGGCTTCGACAATCTGAAAATTTGGCTTATGCGGCTTGTAATAGTTGAGATCCTTGCGCCTCACCAAGATAAGAAAAGTGTCTGCCGTATCGAGCTGCTCAAGATAGAAAAGCAGTCGTTCGATATATCTACCAGTACCTGTGCTAATAATTCGAGCGTCTATGGCAATACGCATCAGACGGATACCTTATACATAGGCATAGTATATAATACTCGTCGCCTTGTCTTGGAAAGGATGGTGACGTGCGTCACACGACCCCCTTTAGAGCTGTGCTATAGTGACTAATAACGGTTATGGCAAAATCAAACGGGAGTCACACAAGAAAGGGCCTGAAATTACTGCTAATCACAGCCCTGATTGTCGTTGTCGTCTCTGCTCTCGCCTGGTATCTAGATCATCATACTGTTGCGGTTTTGCAGCCTGCAGGAGAAGTTGCCCGAAGAGAACGGGAGCTCATGATTATCGCCATCCTTCTTTCCGTTATCGTAGTAGTGCCAGTCTATATTATGGCAATCTCCTTTGCCTGGCGATACCGCGAGGACAACCGAAAGATCAAAACTCGCAAGTACCAGCCAGATTGGGATCGTAGCCGCGTTTACGAGACTCTTTGGTGGGGTATCCCGATTATTATCATCGGCGCCCTCTCAGTTATAACCTGGGAAAGCTCTCACGCCCTTGATCCCTTCAAACCGCTGAGTTCTTCGGTGCCGGCCATACCTGTTGATGTTGTTGCACTCGACTGGAAGTGGCTATTTATCTATCCGAAGCAGCATATTGCCTCTGTAAACTTGCTTGAAATACCTAGCAATGTACCAATTGACTTTGATGTTACCTCTGATACCGTTATGAACTCTTTCTGGATTCCGCGGCTCGGCGGGCAGATCTACGCCATGCCAGGTATGTCGACCCAACTACACCTCATAGCTAACGAGACCGGGAGCTACTATGGTTCATCCGCGAATATTTCCGGCGTCGGCTTTGCGGGCATGAACTTCACAACTAAGTCGGTTAGCTGGTCGGACTTTAACGCTTGGGTGAAAAGAGCTCAAGCATCATCGAAGGTTTTAACGTCGGAGGCGTATAGCAAACTTGCTGAACCTAGCCAGAATAACAAGGCCACCTACTACTCAGATGTCCCAAATAATTTGTATGATGATACTGTCATGAAATATATGTCGCCTCTTGATATGCCGACAATGCCTGCATCAGCCTCATCAACGGGGATGTACATGCAATGAACTGGCACATACTGACACTCTTCGGTGGTCTACTCGGCAAGCTCAACCTTAACCAGATACCACGCGATCCGATTACTTTCGGTGCGGCCGCTTCTATTGTCGGTGGCTCGATCCTAGTCGTTATCTTGCTTACCTACTTCAAGAAATGGAAGTGGCTGTGGAATGAGTGGTTGACGACGACGGACCATAAGAAGATTGGCACGATGTACCTAATAGTAGCTGGCCTGATGCTCGCACGGGGAGGTGTCGATGCTGTCATGATGCGCCTTCAGCAGGCAACGTCAGTGGGGGCCTCACACGGGATTATGTCTTCGAATATGTTCCAACAGGTCTTTTCTGCGCACGGTACAATCATGATCTTCTTCGTTGGTATGGGTTTCCTCTTCGGCATCGTCAATCTGGTTCTGCCTTTGCAGATAGGCTCACGTGATGTTGCTTTTCCCTTTATGAATGCCACAAGTTTCTGGCTCTTTGCAGCGGGCATGGTTTTGATCAACGTCTCGCTGGTTATCGGCTCATTCTCGGGAGCAGGTTGGCTAGCTTATCCGCCACTTAGTGAGTTAAAATTCAGCCCTGGCGTCGGCGTTGATTACTGGATATGGAGTCTGGAGATTGCCGGTGTTGGTAGCCTGCTTAGTGGTATCAACTTTATGACTACCATATTTAAGATGCGGGCACCGGGCATGACATTTAGAAGACTCCCGATGTTCGTCTGGAGTGTCATGGGGACTATGACACTTGTTATTTTTGCCTTTCCAATTCTAACTGTCACCTTGACCCTCCTATTTCTCGATAGAGCACTTGGGATGCATTTCTTTACAGCTGGTGGTGGAGGCAACGCCATGATGTATGTCAATCTCATCTGGGCCTGGGGGCATCCGGAGGTTTACATATTAGTTCTACCCGCCTTCGGAATCTATTCGGAAGTAGTGGCCACTTTCTCTAGGAAGCGACTTTTCGGGTATACCTCTATGGTCTGGGCAATCTGGGCAATCGTTCTCCTCTCGTTCTGCGTCTGGCTGCACCATTTCTTTACCATGGGCGCGGGTGCAGACGTTAACGCCGTCTTTGGTATTGCTACTATGCTGATTGCGGTACCGACTGGTGTGAAGATCTTCAATTGGCTCTTCACAATGTATAGAGGAAGGATCCACTTTGCTTCACCGATGATTTGGTTTATGGGATTTGTCTTTCTCTTTACCATGGGCGGAGTGGCCGGAGTCCTTATGGCGGTGCCTCCGATCGACTTTCAGGTCCACAACAGTCTCTTCTTGGTTGCTCACTTTCATACCATGATTGTCAGTGGTGTGCTGTTTGGCTACTTTGCCGGCCTGACTTATTGGTTTCCTAAGTATTTCGGCTTCAAGTTGAATGAACGACTCGGTAAGTATGCGGCCTGGTGCTGGATAATCGGCTTTGTTTTGGCCTTCGGCCCGCTGTATATTCTCGGGCTTATGGGAGCGACACGACGCCTCGATCACTACGCGCTTTCAACGGGCTGGCAGCCCTTGTTCATAGTTGCGGGAATCGGCGTGGCTATTATCTGTCTAGGTGGTGCCTTTCAAGTCCTGCAGTTAATTGTCAGCTTCTTCCAGCGAGGGACGCACAAGGATCTAAGTGGTGACCCATGGAATGGTCGCACACTTGAGTGGTCAACACCTTCGCCCGTTCCCTTTTATAACTTTGCACTTATCCCAAATGTAACGGATAGAGATGCTTTCTGGGCTATGAAGCAGGCCAAGAAAGGGAAAGGCGAGGGGAACGAACCACCGTATCGGCCGATACACGTGATGAAGAATACCCCGGCAGGCCTATTCATTGCCGCCTTTGCGTTTGCCGTTGGCTTCGGCGCTGTCTGGCATAGCTGGCTTCTTGTGGCGGCGGGCCTTATCGGTCTGGCCTTAACGATGATTATTCGTCTGAGCAACGATAGTATTGAGCGGACTGTCTCAGTGGCAGAGATCAAGCGCGTCGAGGCTAGCTATGTGGTTGAAGGAGAGAGTGTATGAGTGAAAGTGCTGCCACCATGGCTGTCGAGCAGTTGAATACCCGTGAAGAGCACCAGGAGGCGGACTCACGCGCGACCTTCGGCTTCTGGGTCTATATCATGACCGACTGTGTCCTCTTTGCCAGCCTCTTTGCTGCCTTTGCCGTTCTGCGTAATAACACGTACGGCGGTCCTCCAGGCGGTCTATTATTCAGTCTCCCCTACATCTTGACGGAAACACTCGCCCTGTTAACTAGTAGCTTCACATGCGGACTAGGTATACTTGCCGCCAACCAAAAGAAGAAAAATCTGACCCTCTTCTGGTTTGGAGTTACCTTCCTGCTGGGCGCCTTCTTTGTTGGGCTTGAGCTACATGAGTTTGCCAAACTGGTCCATGATGGTGACAGTTGGCGTCGAAGCGGCTTTCTCTCATCCTACTTTACGCTGGTGGCTACTCATGGCCTCCATGTGTCGATGGGCTTGCTCTGGATGATCGTCATGGGATTTCAGGTGGCTACCCGCGGGCTCGTCCGTTCGACAGTTCGTCGCCTGACATTGCTGAGCATGTTCTGGCACTTCTTGGATATTGTCTGGATCTTCATCTTTACGATCGTGTATCTGCTGGGGGCCCTCTAATATGGATGAACAGAAACCACAACTTTTTAAGAAAGAACGTGCTACTTACCGGGGGAGTCTGGCTCTCTATGTAACCGGATTTATCTCGTCAGTTGTCTGTACTCTGGTGGCCTATATGCTGGTCTGGATCCACGTCAACTCGGGTCACGAAACCTTCACTCATCCGTTCATCATCACCTGTATTGTTGCCTTGGCGCTCGTTCAGTTCTTCGTTCAACTCTACTTCTTCTTGCATCTTGGCCACGAAACCAAGCCTCGTTGGAAACTGTTGGTTCTTGCCTTCATGATATTGGTTGTTTTCATCTTGGTCTTTGGCAGCCTCTGGATCATGCACAATCTTAACTACAGAATGACCCCTCAGCAGATGAATACGTATATGATCAACCAGAACGGCGGCCTATGAGTCTACTCAAGGACTACTACGAGCTAGCCAAGCCAGAGCGAACCTATGCCAACATTATGACGGCTGGAGCAGGGTTCTTGCTGGCCTCTAGATGGCATATCAACTGGGCGCTACTAGTCTACCTACTGGTTGGTACGTCGCTAGTTATCGGTTCAGCCTGTGTCGTCAATAACTACATTGACCGAGAGATAGACAAGAAGATGGCTCGGACAAAGAAGCGCCCGCTAGCTGTTGGTCGGATACCACTTTGGAACGCCATAACCTATGCCGTTATTCTTGGTGTTGTTGGCTTTGGCATCTTGGCTCTCTATGTCAACTGGCTGGTTGTTGCGATGGGGGTCATAGCCTATATAGACTACGTTGTCCTATACGGCATTGCCAAGCGAAAATCAACCTACGGAACGATTGTCGGCAGTGTCTCTGGCTCTATGTCGATGGCAGCGGGTTATGTGGCAGTCAGCGGTCGGATCGATGGAGCAGCAGTCTTACTATTTGCCATTATGACCCTCTGGCAGATGCCTCACTTTTACTCAATTGCCATGTACCGCCTCAAAGACTACACGGCGGCGGGGATCCCGGTTCTTCCGAGTAAAATCGGCATGCGGAATACTAAGATACGAATTATCTTGTATATCATTGCGTTCATGGTGGCCTCCATGCTTCTGACTGCGTTCGGCTATGCCAACGATATCTATTTCACTATCGCTGCGGCCGTCAGCGTCTATTGGCTTTGGCAGGGGTTGCAGACTTTTGAGGCTGCCAAGGACGAACCTTGGGCTCGAAAGATGTTCTTCACCTCGCTAACAGTTTTGACTGTCCTCTGTCTAGGGATAGCCATAGGGTCAATCTAGACTATAATAGTGTCAGTGAAAAAACTCATGCAACGCTACAGGTATTCGGTGATCCTGTTACGCGAATTAGTCGTGACTGACTTCAAGCTTCGCTATCAAGGATCATTTCTTGGTTATCTCTGGACGCTTGTCAAACCGCTGGCCATCTTTATTATCATGTACACCGTCTTCGTACGGTTCTTAAAGTTTAACTTCCACGTTCCACACACTGCAGTCTATCTCTTTATCGGAATTGTCCTGTGGGGTTTCTTTACGGAAGTTACTACCGGCTGTACGACATCCATCTTTGGGCAAGGAGAGCTGCTTCGGAGCATTCACTTCCCACGTTACGTGATCGTCATGGCTGTCTCCATCAACGCCCTCATCAACCTGCTCTTTAACTTTGTAGTGGTGGCCATCTTCATGATTGTTAGCAAAGACGCCATCTCCCTGCATATCTTGATGGCCCTACCGCTCTTACTTGAGCTGTATGTTCTTGGCCTGGCTATTGGCTTTATTCTAGCTACTCTCTATGTCCGCCTCCGTGACGTTAACTATATCTGGGAAGTTGCTCTCCAAGCCCTCTTTTATGCCATCCCCATTCTCTATCCAATTGCTCGAGTCCCTGAGAAATGGGCTAAGTGGTTGCTGTTGAATCCAGGCGCACAGATCATCCAGGGAGCACGCTACTATATCGTCACAACCAAGAGCCCGACGATCGATAACTACTGGAGTAGCCCCTTTATTCGCCTAGCCCCAGTCATGTTAGTTATCCTCATTGCGATTTTCGCTGGGCTCTACTTTAAGAAGCGATCAAAATACTTTGCGGAGGAAGTCTAGATGGACGATCAAAGCAAACCACCAGTCGTTGTTAAGGTTGATCGAGTCTCCAAGAACTTTGCTCTGCCGCATGAGCAGGCCAACTCAACAAAGATGCTCTTCACCCATATATTTAACAGCCGTGCTTTTCGCCGGACTGAAGTACAGCATGCCCTCAAAGACGTCTCGTTTGAAGTTCGGAAAGGTGAGTTCTTTGGAGTGGTGGGTCGTAATGGTAGCGGTAAGAGCACTCTCTTGAAGATGATGGCCGGCATCTACCAGCCAACCTCAGGCAGCATTACAACGACTGGAAAACTGGTGCCATTTATCGAACTTGGTGTCGGCTTCAACGGTGAGCTAACTGGACGCGAGAACGTCTTTCTCAACGGTGCCTTACTCGGCTTTTCGCGTAAGCAGACAGAGTCTCATTACAAAGAGATTGTCGAATTTGCTGAGCTCGAGAAGTTCATGGATCAGAAGTTGAAGAACTACTCGTCAGGAATGAAGGTACGCCTGGCCTTCGCCTGCGCAACGATGTCTCAGGCCGATATTTTGGTAGTCGACGAGGTCCTAGCCGTCGGGGATGCCGACTTCCAGCGCAAATGTTTTGACTACTTCAAACAGATCAAACGGGGAGATACTACAGTTATCTTTGTTAGCCATGACATGAATGCTATCAAAGAGTTCTGTGATCGCGCAGTCCTGATTGAGAAAAGTAAACTCGAATATGAAGGTGATCCGAAGGATATTGCCCGTGAGTACGCAATGCTCTTCATGGAAAACTACAAGGGCTTTGTCGGCCAAGGTGACAACAAACGGTGGGGCAACGGAGACGCAGTCGTCAAAGATGTCACTCTCACGCAACATGGCGATGAGATCATCGTCTCAGCTGACGTTCTGGCCCGCAAAAATCTCGACAGCATTATCTACGGCATTCATGTTTTCTCAGCCGACGGCCGAGAATTAACAGCGATGAATAATAGGATGATTAATCTGCCCGATATAAGCGATATTAAGGCCAAGAGCCGCTTTAAGATTACCTGGAAGATGCTCAACATTTTCAATGACGGCAACTATTCTATGACACTTGTGCTTGGTGACTCTGCCAATAATATTCTCGATTGGTACAACGAGGCTGCGACCTTTACGATCAAGCGTGCCGAGCGTTCGACGACTCCTATAATGCCACCAGTAAGCGCCAAGGTCACTAAAAAAGAGGCGACCGCCGCAAAGAGTCATTGAAGCTATGGCAACGACTAAAACCAAGCTGTTTATTGAGGCAATTCCTCTCACCAGAGAGAGACTGCATGGCGTGGCCCACTCGCTTCTTGGTACTGCCAGTACTATCGCTAACGATTCTGACTTCAAAGAACACTATGAGATCATCTTAGTTGCCCCGAAACAAGGTCTATCCAGACTTGATAGGTTCCCAGAGCTTAAGGACTGTCGTCGAATTGCTTTACCGTTTAAGACTCGCGTCTTCAATGGCTTGGTCAAATACGGTCTACTGCCGCCCATGGATCAGTTGCTTGGCCGTGGCATCTATCTCTTTGGTGACTTCAAAAACTGGCCACTTACCAAACGCTCAGTAGCACTGACTTATATCCACGACATTTCCCATGTTCTCTTTCCTGAGTTTGTCGAGCCCAAGAATCAGAGGATGCTGCAGCGAAATACTCCGCGCTTCATCAGACAGACCGACTACATCATTACAGTCAGCGAAAACTCCAAGCGAGAGATAGCAGAGCATTATCATATCGACCCGGCCCGTATCCTAGTCCTCTACAATGGCGTTGATAGAAAGCTCTACCGTCCCTACAGCAGCAAAGAGATCGTAAAAGTTAAGAAGATTTACGGTATCACCAAGCCCTATTTCTTATATGTCGGCAATATTGAACCTCGCAAAAATCTGGTACGACTCGTGGAAGCATTCGAAAAGCTTCCGAAGACAATGAGCCTTGTTTTAATTGGTGGTAGCGGGTGGCTTGACGATCCGGTCACTCGGGCTGTCACAAAGGCACGGCGTCGCGGTGTATCTATTGTTAAGCCAACGTCGTATGTCTCTGATGAAGAGATTGCAGTTTTGACGAGTGGAGCGACAGCCTTCGTCCATCCATCTCTTCATGAAGGGTTCGGCATGGATCCTGTTCAAGGCATGGCAGCGGGCGTACCCGTGCTAGCTTCCGATATACCCGTACTTCGAGAGGTTCTTGGTGACGGCGCTACCTATTTCGATCCTACTGACACTGAGGCTATCACTGAGGCCCTGCAGTCAGCACTCAAACTGACCGATGCACAGAAAGAGAAGAGAGCCAAGAAGAGCATGAAGCGCTCAGATCTCTACGCGTGGGGGCTAAGTGCTAAGAAGTTATACGATTTTCTGAAGACCAGAAAACAGTCTACCCGATGAATATTCTGGTTGTGCCAAAACAGCAAAACTATGTTAGAATCTCGTCAGCTAGAGGGGTGGTGGGTACAGGCTATCTGCGAGTATTTTCTAGCGCATTTATACCAATCTAAGCTGATATAATTGGGACAACCATGAGAATTTTGTTTGTGACAATCGATGCCGAAGAGAGTATGCGCGGCATCGGGGCGATTATGAAGAATCTTATTCGGGCAGCCAGGGAAGATGGCCATGAGGTTGGTCTGCTCACGGGCATTCCGTACAAGCATGCATATGAGGGCAACAAAGAACTTCGCGACCGTGTCGAGCATATTCACCTTCAACATTACTTGCTCGAGGGGCGCAAGAGCTTTCGATACATGATCAAGGGTGGTTATCGAAGACGTACTGCCATAAAGATGATGTTGAAGCTCAAGTTCTTGGAGCATTCGTTGATGAAGGTCCGTCCAGAACTACTTTCTGGCAAGAAGACGTTAGCGCACGAGCTAGACTTCATCATCCGAGCTCCATTCGCCTATCAGTTTATTGCCCGTAATAAAGCCCGGGTCAGCCGCATGATTGTCGGTCGGATCGCAAGAGCTTACGACGTAGATGTTGTCTATGCTGTTTCGCCAACGATTCTGCGCAGTAAAGATCTTGGTCACAGGACCAAGCTGGTCACCTTTGTGCATGACATCATGCCACTTGAGCTGATCGAAGACCCGGCAGATAACGGAACCCAGGTTCGTTTCGCCCGTCAGGTTGAAACAGCCCTCAAACACTCTGATTTAGTCCAAGTCAACTCAAAGAACACGGCCGAAAAACTAAAGCCGTTCAAGCCTCGCTGTAAGGTTGATGTTGTCTATGGTGTAGTCTCGAGTGTTCCCGAAGACCTTTCAGACAGTGCGATACTCGAAATGAAGAACCTTCAACCACAGAACTATCTACTCTATGCTACAGGCATTGAAAAACGGAAGAATGTTGGCGGATTGCTCGAGGCCTACGCCATCGCTTATGATCGCATAAGGAAGCCGCTGGTCATTATCGGTGCACCGGCATTTGGGGTTGAGGATATCGTTGAGATCTACGAATCGTTGCCCGGCCATATTCAAGACAACGTTCTCTTCACCGGCTTCATTAGCGAGGAAGACAAGTTTACGCTCTATAAGAACGCTCTCATCTTTACTTTTCCGAGCTTCTCGGAGGGCTTCAGTATTACTGTCCTTGAAGCTATGAGCTATGGCATACCCGTTCTAACCAGCCGAGGTGGTGCGCTACCAGAGACGGCAGCTGACGCAGCCTTATACGTTGAGAATCCATATGATATCCACGAGATTGCCGAAAAGATGGTGGAGCTGGCGAACAATCGAGCGCTGCGTACACGGCTGTCAGAGCTTGGCAGAGAGAGGCAGAGGCAGTTTACATTTAAACATTTCAAAGATAAGGTAGGCGATTCACTGAAGAGGCTTGAAAAGGAGGGTAAGTAGGTAAATGGTTCCAGGAAGAGGGAAAAAGGGGTTTAACGCAGTAGACTTTATCAAGAACGCTCGGCACAAATCTGCTCCGTCTCCGGCAGACGAGTCAGCGGCTAAGATGGATGAGTCACTCTATTTCATCCATATGATCAAGAATGGTGCCACGGTTGCGACCGGTGAGCATGAGGCGCTCACTAGAATCTTTACTGGCCAGAAGATGTATGTTGATACGAGAGACATCTCACTAGCGCCACACCTGATGCTGGATGGCGTATGGGAAGAGAGTTTCACTAAGATCTTTCGTCGTTATCTTAAGCCTGACTCGGTTTTCTTTGATGTTGGTGCTAACTTCGGCTATTTTGGCCTCGTCGCTGGCACCGAGATAACCTCTGAGGGTAGTATCCACTTCTTTGAGCCAAACCCCTTGCTGGCGGCTTACATAAAGAGGACTGTTTCAATCAACGGTATGTGGGGACGGTCGAAAGTCGTTCAAAAAGCAGTCGGTGCTTCCAGGGCAAAGTTGGCTCTGACTGTGCCTGGCGACTACTTCGGAAGCGCTAGTATGGTTATCGACGAACAGGTTGTTGCGGCATTTGTCGATAAAAAAGAACTTCGTTCGTTCAAGGTTGACCAAGTTTCGCTCGATGACTATGTTGAGGAGGCTGGACTCAAGAAAGTCGACGTCATGAAAATAGACGTCGAAGGTTATGAAGAGAGCGTCTATCGGGGCATGAATCAAACGATCAAGAAGAACCCTGATCTCGTTGTTTTTCTCGAGTTCACGGCGGGAAGTTATAAGGATCCCAAGGGATTTTTTAAACAGATCAAGAGGGACTTTAAGAATGTCTATCTCTGCGACGAGGTCCTCAAGCCAGTCGAAACAATCTCAGATCTTGATGAGACTATCAAGAAAGATGGTTTTGCAATGATTGCCTTCTCAAATATCAACCTTTAGATTAAGAATCCTTAATCTAGTCAGTATCGATCATTGCTTTTCCTGACTGTTTATGGCCGATCCAATCACCTGCTGTGTTTTTCTGGCCATAACTTGGTCCGCGATAGGCCCTGTTTGGGTCTTTTGCCTCCAACCCTTTTTTCAGAAGATCGTCACGGATAAAAAATGCGTTGACGCCTCTACTCTCGCAGTATACAAGGCTATAACCTTTCGATTTAGCAATGTGATACATAGCCAGGAGACTACCGCCAAAGTAGTTGGTTGTGTCCCAGTAGTGTTTGGGATCATACTTTATGGTTTTGGCCTGCCATGGCGGGATCGAAGCGTTGTATTCAGTCACCACCAAGCGGGGTCGGTAGCTGTTACTGAGACTCTTCCAGATCCAATAGTCGTTACTATCGATATCGATACAAAGAAAATCGAGATCATTTGGGACTGAGTACTTCTTGAAAAGGCGATTGATGTTCTCAGCTGTAACGAATTCTTTCTTAATCTCGGGTGAGTTATCATCTCGGCCATCCATCTGCAGAATCTGCCACCCAGACTCTTTGAGGAGGCGAGAGTTACATTCTACGCCATCTTCAACACCGAACTCAACGCCAAACCTACTTTCTGTCCCGGTACGATGAAGCAGCTCAGCGATAATACCGTCCTCGCCGTTCTGGGAGTAGACACTCTCCTCAAAGGGCTCGAGGTATCCTGGCCAGTACTTCCGCAGCAGTCTCTTCTGTTTCTGGGTTGATCTAAACATGAACCTAAGTATAAGTTAATGATTAACGCACGAGAATAGTTCGGCCTGTCTAATTGACGATCACGTTAAAGTAGCCGAGACCGCCGATATTCCAGTTACTAGCACCTTCTAGAATCGGCTGTAACCATTCCTGATAGGTGCCGGCTGAGGTGCCAGACGGCACTTTGAAGTCGAAGCTGAACTTGACGATTTGGCCAGGTTGAACTTGATGCTGATTAGACGTTAGTGTCGCGCCATCAGACTGATAGACGGCTGCGAAACCCGTTGTCGGCCGGTTATTATCAGTCCATGTTGATGAGTCGTAGAACGGGCTCGGGTTGTTAATCGGGTTCGTCATAGCCATCACGAGCGGTGCGACACCAGGTGGGCTCGAGGTCTGGTCGTAGAGCGTGTCGTTTCCAGTGTTCTTATATTCAATCGTGACCGTGGAAGAGCTGCCAGGTGCTACAGAAGGATAGCCGCTAAAGTTATAGAACGACATGCTCCGGCTGTCTTGTTGTACAGTCACATTAGAGAATCCGTTACCACCTGTCATAACTCCTGGCCACGATGGGAAGTATGGCGCAAACCATTCTTGATAGGTGCCCGGGTTCTCGTTGGTGCCGGCCGTCCAGGTAATGTTAAACTGCACATATTGCCCGGGCAGGACTTCATGTTGGTTAGAAGAGAGAGTTGAGTCGTCGCTGTTATAGACCGCCCCGAACGTGTTTGCTAGTGTGCCTGGCGACGGCCATGTCCAGCTAAAGTCACTCGGTCGGTTATTGGGTCCCAGTGTTGCGAGAGTGACAGGGTCAACGCCAGTCGGTGCGCTAGTGCTGTCATACCAAGTCGCATTACCAGTGTTTTGGTATTGGATCCATTCAGTTGATTGGCTACCAGGCATGAGATTCGGGTAATTCTGCATCTTCGTGAACTGGGCACTGTAGGTTGTCGGTTGGACAGTCACGTTGAAGAATCCATTACCACCCATCAGTGGGTTGACGTTATTCTCGACAACAGGCTGGACCCACTCCTGGTACGTTCCGGGGCTAGCCCAGACGGGTATTGTAAAGGTAAGGTTGAACTTTACAATCTGGGTCGGAGCAACTTGGTTCTGGTTTGAGGCAAGGGTACTGCCGTCGGAGTTATAGACTGCCGCAAAACCAGTTGACGGGATGCTTGTGCTCGTCCATGCGGCGCTGAACGGGCTCGACCGTCCTTGCGGTGTCGTCTCGAGATCAACGTACGTGCCGCCTGAGGCCGCAGTCAGATTGTTCCAGGTGGTGTTACCGGTATTTTGGTATTCAATCCACTCCGAAGTCGATGAACCGGCTTGGGCTGATGGGTATCCTGACATGTTGTAGTAAGACGCTGCGTAGGTTGAGAGAACGCCTATATAGAAGTAGCCGATGCCACCTGTGTTCCAGTTGCTGGCCCCCTCAAGGGCAGGTTGTAACCATTGAGTGTATGTGCCAACGGCTGTGTTGTTTGGTACCGAGAAGTCAAAGCTGAACTTGATTATCTGTCCTGGTTGGGCGACGTGCTGATTAGAGGCAAGAGTGGTTCCGTCTGAATTATAGACTGCTGCAAAACCGGTTGTCGGTCGCGTGTTATTGGTCCAGGTGCTGGAATCATAGAATGGACTCGGGTTGTTGATCGGGTTGGTCGTTGCAAGGACGAGAGGAGCAGTTCCGCCGGGTGCCGAAGTCTGATCGTATAAAGGATCAGTCCCTGTATTCTGATACTCAATCCAAACGGTACCGGTCGCACCGTCCTTTATATATGGGTACCCGCTAAAGTTATAGAATGTGGTCTGGTATGATGGCGCGTACGTGCTACCCCACCAGCTGACAAATGAGTCGACGAAGTTATAGCTCCCGCTATAGTAGTCACCGCAACACCCATATTGGGGAAGGCCGTAGAGGCCTTGAGGGTTGTTGTATACGTGCGGCGTGTAGCAGTAGAGCGACGAAGTCGAAGCATTCGGCAGAATGAAGTTGTTATAGTTGACTCCGTTGCCATCAAACCACGTGACATGACTACCTGGCACAAGAGCGCCTGAATAGAAGTTGGTGCTGCTGTTGCAGGCGTAGTTCAGATTTGAGTTCCACCAAGTGTTATCACCGTTAGCCCGCTCGTAGTTAAAGCGGAGCTGCCAGGTGGCGTTATCTACTTGGGTGAAGAAGCCCGGAAAACTACAGCCTCCGGAGTCAGGGCAGCCGTAACCCATAGCATAGTTGAGCTGCGAAGCGGTCGGATTCGGCGTTGTTACAAGTGACTGCTCTTTTTGGAGTGTGGCTAAGATTACCTGGGGGTTAATGCCGTAAGCTTGGCCGGCGTCATAGATGATCTTTGAGTCCGGCTCAGTCTGGCCGCAACTGTAGTACTGGGCCTCATAGGAGTAGGTTGGGTCAGATGTGCTGCCGCAGTTCTCAACGTCAGTCAGATTAGCAAGGCCACTCCCCTGAGCTCCTAGAAAAGATTGAATCTGGGAGGCGTTCATCGAGGTGTTATTGCGGAAGATTGAGTCGTCGATAAGGTATCTCGACCAGTTATCGTCAGATAAAGCATGTGCGTGAGGAGATGAAAACCCAAGTAGAGATAACACTGCGGCTACTGCTACAAGGCTTGTTATGAGTATGTACTTCTTCTTGGTCATCTAATTTAAAACTTAACTGGTATTACAACCTCGTTAATCTGCCTGCCGTTCAGCTGATTATTGGCGGTATTGTAGACGTCGAGTTGCCCACCGCTGGCATAAGGAGTGAACTGTACCGTAGCCGTGAAGTTACTGTTCACAACGCTGATTGATCCTTGTGAGATCATGCCTGCTTGGTTATCGATCAGCGTGTAGAAGACAGGCCCGGCCGAGGCACTACCTACTATTGTATCACCGGAGTGAAACGTGCCGTTGGCCGAGGGTAGTTTCACGGTTACGAGTCCGTTTGAGGACGTTGACCACTCGCTGGGATCTGTCGGGACGTTGTTGACAGAAGCACCATGCAGGTCTGTACCGGTGCCTTGTTGCACAATCGAGGATGGCTCAGGGCTCTTCGGCTTGTCTGTAGTTACAGGTGAGTGGTAGCTTGGCTTGCCGGGCGCACGAACAACCGGCGAAGAGTGTAGGAGGTGAATAGTGCCAGTTATCTCGAGTACTCCTAAAACAAGAACCGCCGCAACGATAACACCACTGGCGACCAGCAGCTTAGGTTTAAGGGTGCCTGTCTTCTTTTTCATTTTTGTTTTGTGGCCTTTTTATCAAAATAACATCAAAAACTGCTTACGTAAACTATCAGATTACAATACTACAACGGCTCCCCTTTAGATGAGGTTTTGAAGACAAGTCGTTTGTAGACTAAAAAATTCCAGCATGTGGTTATAGCTAAAGCTATGGTACGGCTCAAGATAATATAGCGACCAGGGAAGAGGCTCACTATGACGACTGTCAGCGAGTAGTTGAAGGCAACGAGTACGGCATACCAGACTATCTGCTTAGAGATGGCGCGGATCTCTTTCTGGTAGTCCTGGAAAGCAACCAGCTTTTGTAGAAGGAAGGAGATTAGCAGACCTACCCAAAAAGAGGCGCTAGCCGCAAGTGCTCTCGTCGTATGAAGACCGGCGTACAAACCAACAAGTATGGCGATGTCTATGATATAGGTGAGGCCGCCGATGAAGACGTATCTAAAGAGGGGTCGTTTAAGAGCTTTATCTAGCATATGATTAGGGTATCATAGCTACTTCGGTAGGATAGACTTTGTTTCGTCGATAATATAAAGTGGCCGGTTCTGGGTCTCGGTGTGGATACGAGATATATAAAGGGCAATAATGCCCTGCGAACTAAGGACGATGCCTACCAGGAAAACAAGTAGGATACCCAGCATACCGGTACCGGTCACCTTCAGGTGCATGGGATCTCCCATGATCAGCTGTTCGACGATAACGAAGATGCCAAAGAGAAAAGCAATAAACGTAAAGATCGAACCGATGATGCTGAGTAAGTATAGCGGCGCCAGACTCAGTGAGATGAAGCTGTTCGTAAAGAGCTGGATTAGCATCGAGACGTTATAGCTGGCCTTACCATGCATTCTAGGGTTGGCTACAAACTCAATAATGTCTTTATCAAAGCCGACCCAATCAATGAGACCACGAGTGATGCGATTGCGTTCCGTTAATCGTTTAAATTCTTTCTGGACATCTTGGTCGATAAGACGGAAGTCGGTAGCTCCTGGTGTCAGACTCGTCCCGGACGTAGTGTTGAAGAGACTATAGAAGATCTTTGAGCCGTAGCGTTTTACAAGCCCTTCCTTCTGATTAGCTTTGCGGACTCCAATGATAACTTTGGCGCCACCGCGCCACTTCTTCAGGAAGTCATGGATGAGCTGAGGCGGATGCTGGCCATCAGCGTCGATCATAACGATGGCCTTCCCGCGGGCAACGTGGATGCCTGCCGTCGTTGCGGTCTCTTTACCAAAGTGGCGTGAGAAGCTGACGAGCCTTACTCGTGGATCCTTCTTGGCTAGCTTGCGTATCTCCTCAACTGTCCCGTCTGAGCTGCCGTCATTTATATATATGAGCTCATAGGTCAGGCCACGTTCTCGAGTCAGCTCTTTAGTGAGCTGTTTGTAGAAAGGTGCTGTATTCTTCTCCTCATTGTACGAGGGAACAATAACCGATAGTTGCACGGAGCTCGTTTTCATGTACTTATAGTACAGTATAATATGCCACATGATAGTTGTCATCTTCGCAGGTGGCTCGGGCACTCGTCTCTGGCCACTCTCTACAAACAACAACCCTAAACAGCTGCTGGAACTCTACGGAGATAAATCTCCGGTTCAGACGACCTATGAGCGAGCCAAATCTCTCAGCGATGATATCTACTTCGTCCCAGAGACACGCCTGACTAAATCAATCCAAGCCCAACTACCAGGTCTTCCCAAAGACCATTTTGTGGTGGAGCCTGGCCTGAAGGGTACAGTCAACTGCGTGTTGGCTGCTCTGGCCCACGTCACACCTAACCACGACCACGATGAGCCGATTGCTTTCATACACGCCGATCATTTCATACGTGACCGCAAAGGGTTTGTCAAATCGTTTAAGACTGCTGAGAAGGTAACGAATGCAACGAAAGAGATTGTCTTGGTTGGCATCGAACCAACCTATCCGGCTACAGGATTCGAATATATCCAGAAGAATGGCGACACGGACGCTGAAGGTCTCGCCTATAATGTGCTGACTTTCAAGACCAGACCACCATACGAGATAGCCCAGGAATACCTTAAGAGCGGGGATTACCTGTGGAACGCCGGCTACTTCATTGCTTCACTCAACACTTTCCTGCAGCAGATGAGCGACTACACCCCAAATCTGAAAAAGGCATACGACAGATTGCTTGCAGCGAAGTCGAGAAAGGAGTTCGAAGAGATATATCTTGGGCTAGAGAGCGACACTATTGACTTCGGTCTCATCCAAAAGGTTAAGCATCTCATGGTCGTCCCGGCTTCATTCGACTGGGTGGACGTCGGATCTTTTAAGGATCTCTATTCGGTCAGTGAGCACGACAAAAAGGGTAACCACACTAAGGGACCGAATATAGAACTCGACAACGTTGAAAACTCCTACATTCGCAATGAAGAGGACAAACCAATAGCCGTGATAGGCCTAGATAACATAGTCGTCGTCAATAGCCCCAACGGCGTCTTGGTGGCTCGCAAGGATCTTTCGCAAAATGTGGGTAAGATTGCCAAAAAAGTTCAGGCTCTCGATTAAGCTGGTTTCTTCCGATGGCTGGCAACAAATTTGTGAATGTTCTTTTGGAACTGTTCTTCTGAAAACTTCTCGGCCTGCTTCTGTAATTTTGCTGCCGAAAAAGACATAGTCTCAAACTTCTTGATTGCCTTACAGAGCGAGGAAACAGTCTGCTCTTTGAAGAAGAGTCCAGTAACTCCGTCAATCATGGTGTCGAGTGCCCCGTCTTTTTCGTAGGCAATGACCGGTGTGCCTGCTGCTAAGGCCTCAACGAGCACAATCCCAAAGTCCTCAACTTGCGGCCAGAGGAGTGCTTTGGCCCCTTGGAAGTATTTGGTAATCTCCTGGTCATCAGGACCGACGACGAACTCAATGGTGGGTCCAGCTATCTTCACGAGTTTCTCGTGTTCAGTCCCATCCCCTACGACTATCAGCCGGCGACCGAGTCTGTTGCAGGCCTCGATGGCTATGTCGAAGCGTTTGTAGGTGTTTTGGCGTCCGCTAACTAAGTAGTAATCACCCTTTTTGACTGGTCTCTCGGGCTTGAAGCGCCTGATATCTACCGGAGGAAAGATGACGGTCGAGTCGCGATGATAGTACTTCTTGATTCGCTTCTGGACTGCATGAGAGTTTGCGATAAAGTAGTCGACACCCTGGACCGATCGCATGTCTAGGTGCCTCATCCATTTTACGAATGGGGGGATGAGTGGACGTATAAACGGGTCAAGGTTACCAAAGCCCGGGTTACGCCGGTACTCTTCATAGTGGCTCCAATAGTAGCGAGTTGGTGTGTGGCAGTAGCAGATATGAACGGCATCTTTTCTGACTCTTACGGCCTTGGCCTCTGCGCTTGCCGAGGAGATAACAACATCGTAGTCTTTTAGGTCAATCTGTCGGAAGGAGTGTGCCCGGACAACTGGCAGTAGCTGGTGTCGTCTACGTATCGGTTTGGGTAGCTTTTGGATATAGGTCGTTCGAACATCCAGGTTGTTAAACATGTAGAGAAGGCTAGTTGGTTCAAAAGCCGAAACGAAGATCGGTGCATCTGGGTACGCTTCATGAAGGGCGAAGAGAACTCGTTCAGCTCCTCCGATGTTTGTTAACCAATCATAGGTCAGAGCGATCTTCACCTTAAGACTCCGCTTTTAGTAAAGACAACCCTGACGGTCTTGATGAGAATAAGCATATCAAGCCAGAAGCTCCAGTTCTGGACGTAGTAAAGTTCTAGTTCGATGCGCTGTTCGAAGGTTAGACTGTTCCGTCCTGAGACCTGCCACAGACCCGTGATGCCAGTCCGTACACTGAAAAGAAGTGGACTGGTCTTGTAGTGAACAATCTCCTGCGGCATGAAGGCTCGTGGGCCGACGAGACTCATCTCTCCTTTTAGAACGTTCCAGAGTTGAGGTAATTCATCGAGACTTGTCCTCCTCAGGAAACGTCCCACTTTGGTTACACGGGGGTCGTTCTCTACCTTGCGGTATTTCTCTAGCTCTTCGATAAGGTCAGGCCGGTCCATCTTGCGGAAGGCCTCGATGTCTGACATGCCTGAGTACCGTGGAGTCATGCTGCGGAATTTGTAGAAGTCAAAACGATGGCCAAAGCGAGTCACGCGCTTCTGGGTGTAAAAGACTGGTCCGCCATCGTTGAGTTTAATAGCAAGGGCTATCAACAGAAAGACAGGAGAGAGTACGATCAATCCTATGAAGCTGGCGACAGTGTCAAAAAGTCGTTTGGCGATCCGCCCCCAACCATTAAGGGGAGTAGGTCTGACGCTGACGGCTGGTAACCCGTGGTATAGCTCGACACTGTTTGAACTCGTATAAAACTCACTATGCGTTGGGATGAACTTGTAGGCTATATGTTCTTGCTGGGCGGTCTGCAGTATCAAGGTATTAGTTTTGTCGTTATACCACTCAGTCTGGATGATGGTATCGATACCAAGATGATCTATCTCGGCTAATGCCCTAGTTAGGCTACGGAAGTGTTTCACTCCATGCCTGAGGAAGTACTGCTTGTTGCCGACCGTAGCTTCGATCTTGTGCCCCGTGTGGCGGCTGTCGCTAAGAACCACACCCAGCTCTTGAGTCGCCTCGCCATCACCTATCAGCATGACGTGGGTCAAACCCCAGCCATAACGGAAGACTGTAGTTCTGACAATCCCCATTATTTCGCGCTCGATCAACAGCAAAGCAAAACCAATGAGGGTGGCATAGACGGGAACGATATGGGCGGGGAAGACGGCCTGTTCGCTGAAGTACTGGTAACCGATAACAAAGAGGATACCGACGATAGAACCAACCAGAAGTCGCACTGCTTGGCTCATTCGGTTTTCAAATACGGGTTTTGTATAAAGGCCAAGAAAAGCAAAGAGAATCAACCAAAATGGGAGGAGGGCAAGAGTTAGGCGAAGGTACTGTAGGGCGTATACGTGAGCGGCAAGTGGGGCGTGACTGACCTTGACACGCAATATATAGGCAACTGTAAAAGCAAGTACTAGTACGAAGAAATCGCCACCAACAAGCAAGAGACGATATATTTGCGACCAGCGTTCATTCATTGTCTGTTATTTTAGAGCGAATAATGTAAATAGGCTAGTGCGCAGATGTTAGGTGTAGCGTCAACTTCATTATGTCTTGGTGAGCATTTGTCTAGACGCCCATAGTTTATAGGCCGCTAGAGTGGCATCTGGCGCGTGTATACTGATAGGCGAGATGACTGACACATCTGCCGTCCACATCCCGTACATAAAGCGGCCGTTCTTGTTACTCAAGGATATCTTCACCCCTCTTAGTTTTGTCGAGCGATTTCTGCTAGTCAGCTGGCTACTGGTCATTGCCCTGATGCCATTCGATGCGCTTCTGACCTCCTGGGCCGGTTCGGTCTTTGGCCACACCTTGGTGGTCAAGTCCTGGAAAGAGATACTCATCGCTCTCGATACCTTGGTGGGATCTCTTTACCTCTATCGCCGGAAGCTGTTTAAGAGTTTTTACACCGACAAGATTGTCCTACTGATCGTTGCTTACACGCTTCTAAACCTGCTCTTATGGGCAGCACTTCACCCGGCACCAAAGGCGGCCATCGCCTCTCTCCTGATGAACGTCCGTTACCTCGTCTTTCTGCCGTTCGGTTGGCTGCTTCTGACATTCGTCGAACGAAAGAAACTTGCTCGACTGACTCTATATGTAGTCCTAGGCTGCGCTGTTATAGTTGGCCTCTTCGCGTTGTTGGAGATGACAGTCCTACCCAAGAACTTCTTAACTCACTTTGGCTACGGCTTTGGGCAGACGGTTGTCAGCCCGTATACGACTCTGAATAACAACCAGGCCGTCATTCGTCTACAGTCGACACTTCGTGGCCCGAATCCGTTCGGGGCGTACTTGGTTATCGTTACGTTGCTGCTCGCGATGCTTTGGCGAAAAAGACGCAAGTTCTTCCTAAGCGTTCTCTTTGCTGTTTCACTCGTTTTGCTCTATAAGTCATACTCTCGAAGCGCCGCTCTTGGCATGGCAGCCGCCGTCGCGGTCTACCTCTGGCTGAGTATCTCCAATCAGAGAGTGCGCCAATGGATCTTTGGCATCGGTGCTGTGATCATAGCTGCAGGTGTTGTCGCTGTGCTCATCCTGCTGCCCCACTCAAACTTCCTACAGGCAAACATTCTCCACGCCAGGAAGAACCAGACTAATATTAACTCGACGACGGCCCACTTTAACGCTGTAACCACCACCGTTAAGGCGATCAGTCATAAACCTCTCGGCTATGGCCCGGGTAGCTATGGTCCAGGATCGTTCTACAGTAAAGTCCCCCAGATTCCGGAGAACTACTACTTAGATATCGCTGCTGAGACGGGTGTCTTGGGGCTCCTGCTCTTTCTGGCTATCAATGTTCTGGTAGCCCGACGACTCTGGTTTCAGCATCGGCAACTTTGGCCTCGTGCGCTACTAGCCGTCTTTGTCGGTATGTTCGTTATCAACTTAGTCCTAGAAGGCTGGTCGGACGATCCGACTGCCCTACTGTGGTGGGGTTTGGCTGGGCTTTGGACTGCGCCAGTCTTTGTAGCCTCTCCTAACAAGAAAACTCGACGCTCCCTAAATACTTCAAACCGTCGTTGACTGTAAGTCTCGTGAGCTCCAAGAAGAGACGTTCGGGTGAGCGGTCGCGTAAGCCAGGCGAAGAGCCTGGTTACCCATCTCAAACTGCGGGAACCAGCCGAGCTGTGGTTCCCCAACGCTGACATCAAACTCATCAGCCGGTCTGTCAGCTAGGTAGGCCCAACCTCGAGAAGGGTCGACACCCACAGCGCCAGTAAGCTGTGTCCATGGGGAGAGAGTGGGGTCGCCCTGAACCTTGAATGCTTCGCGAATTGAATACATGGCGATAATCCTATGGGCTTTTGCTGAGTCAGCCTCTACTAGGGAGTCATTGAGGAAGTAGCACGTGTTGAATCCAAGTCGTACGCTGTCAGGTGTTCTAGTTACGACGCTCGGATCGGTATTGAAATCGTTGCTCAGTGCCAACCTGCCGGCATCAACGCCATCAACTTTTACAAAGAAGCAGGCAACCCAATCACCCAATGCTCTCTGTGCTTGACGATATGACCTAACCTCCAGTACCCCCGGCAAAAAGCTAACAACTGCAGGATTTAGACTGGCCTCGTTGAGCAGTTGTATATAGCGCCGTACATCGAGAGGGTTTCGAGGCTGGATCCGTTCAATCTCGATTCGCATCCTATCGGTGACTCTACCACTTGTGATCAGAGTCACCAAGCATAACGGGGGTTAGTCTCCTTTTGGGCCGTGTGTAGCTAAGAGCCGTTTTTGCCTGCCATACTCCCGGCTGGTCAGGTAAACAATCAGGCAGTCGAAGAGCGTCAGCAGTGTCAACGTAATCGAGAAGCGGACAAATGTAATCCTATAGATCTGGTAGACGATAAAGCCGATCGTCAAAACGACAAGGCCTATATAGGCCCAGAGGCGATCTCTCAAAATTTCAATAACCAGCACGACCTTTGAGAGACCATGTGCCAACAGGTATATAGCCCCGAACAGCAGGGCAGAGTGTGTTGCGTAGTGGACGCTATGCAGGATGTGATTAGCTAAAAAGTCCTTTGGGTCCTCACTGAGTTCTTCTTGAGTAACGAAGTGGATCAGATGGTTAACGTCACTCGGTCGGACAAAGAGCAGAACTAGTCCGCCGATGGTCTCGATAATTCCATCCAAGGCCTTGAGCAAGATGCTGATAACAAAGACCTTATCCAGATCGTTACGGATCTTAAAAGTAGGCATATGCATACTTTGATTGTACCTCGCGACCACTAAAAGGGAAGTTGACATTTTTGCACATTCGTGCTAGAATAACAATATCTACAACAAAAGATAAACACAGGTAAAAACAAAAAAATGAGTGTCGAAGACAGAATTCTACGTTTTCAGGAGCGGATCAAGAACCGTCTTGAAGAGATCGAAGCCATGGAAAATGACAACCGCATCGCTCTCGTCCCGGTCGTCGGCCTCGACCAATCCGAGCTTAGTAACGATCGATAGAGACGCCCGATCGCCTTTCTAGGCCAGCTGTGGTTGAATAGAGACTATGAGTAGAGCAGTGGCCGAGCACCCGTCCGCGCTGGTGCGTCTACACAGAGAGCTGAAAGAGTGGGTTGTTATCCCCTATCTTCTCGAGGGACAGATCTACTTTTGGAGTGGCTACCTCGTATTCGTTCTCTGCTACCACTTTCTTGGTTTCCGGCTCTTTCCCTCGACAGCAATTCAGTATGTTTTTGGCTTGATCATCAACTTCATCCTGGTGCGTTACTGGGTCTTTGCCAAACAGGCTCGACGTGATCATCTCAAAGCTGGGATTATAAAGTACGGTCTCTATCTGGCCCTTAACTACTTTGTCACCTACTTCCTGCTTAAGGGTATGCAAGACTATCTGGATATCACACCATATATTGGCCAGTTCATTGCGGCAGGGTTTATGACGTTCTGGAATTACTTCAATTACCGAACCTGGGTCTTTAAAGGCCCAACACGCATACATCACAATTGATTCGGCAGATAATAGGGGTTATCATAAGCATATTCATCATGACTCCTAGCGAAATGCGACCCAGCAAAAAACAACGTGAGCTCCTCGATTTTATCGAGAATTTCATAAACGAACACGGATATGGGCCGAGTTATCGGGAGATAATGAGGGGAATGGGTTATAAGTCTGTTTCAACCGTAGCTATCCATATCGATAATCTAATCTCTAAAGAATGCCTCAGAAAGCGGACGCGCTCAGCTCGCTCGCTTGAAGTTATGAGACAGAGCGCAGAGGTGCCAGTACAGTCATCCGCCAAAGCTTCTCCTGAGAAATGGCTCGTCGGGCAAGTCGATAAGAGGTTTCAGGCAGTTGAGAAGTCTGCCAAAAAAGTCGAAGAGGAAGCCTTGAATGATCTCTACGTTCTCGTCGGAACACTGCACATACTAGGTATGAAAGAGCATGCCGAGAGCGCCAAGTCACGCCTCATGGCTCTAAAAGAAAAGGTCAGTGCTCCTGTTGAAGCAAATTGACCACCCTCGTTAATACAGATATAATAACCTGCGTATTCCGGGGTAGCTCAATGGTAGAGCGTTCGACTGTTAATCGAATGGTTGCGAGTTCGAGTCTCGCCCCCGGAGCCAATTTACTTCATTTAGACTTCGATTGCTTACTTAGTACCCACTGCACCGACGGGCTTATCGACTTATCTGTACGATGGATGCAGCCTAGCCAGCAACATGGTCTGCGCATACCTTCTTTAAGTTCAGAAACAACTCGCCTGACGTGTTCATCTCTGGTTTTTTGCTGCTTGACAGTTACTGTCCAGCAGATCCATTCATTACGCGCCAACGGTGTTATATCCTCCCATCTTTCCAATGCAGACTTGTCAGATAACAGAGCCTTGCGTAAGTCGGCCGGCATTTTGTGTACAGTACCACCGGATATCTCGTGTTTTGCCATAGATATATTTTACCCCAGCTAAACTATCCTACGACCAACCTCCGGAGCGTATACCAATAAGAATAGGTTTGAGGTTGGCATTTGCTAGCCCGGTAAGGGTTGTGGCGTTGCTTGGCAATGGACCTGAAGTTGTCCCAGACATGATAACTGACATGTTGCCTGATGCGGACTGCTTGTTGAATGTATCTGTAGTGTTGTCGATCCAAAGAGCGAGCCAGTAGACGCCCTTATCGATATTGATGTTACCACTCGTGAAAGCGGGCGTAAGTGTGCTAGATGAAGTGGCAAGGCTGGTGGCCGTTGCGGCAGCATGAGCTAGCAGAGTTTTCGGACCACCGTTTGTCCCGTCGCTCTTATAGATCCCGACATCATAGTGGCCTGCTCCGCCTGACGCAAACCTGACCCTAACACCAGTCAACGTAACCGGTGCTGGTACAGTTACAGCGACGAGATATGCTGTATTGACTGCACCGGCAGCTGAACTGCTGGTCTGAGCTATCTCCCCGTCGTAGATGGCTAGTGGTGTGACTGGTGGAGTCGCATTCAGACTGTACCAATTCGTTCCGTCAGTCACGAGCTGGACTACATCATAGTTGGTTATCAGCACCTTACTGCTAGCGCCGTCTATGGTTCCGCTTGAAGGAGTGATCGTAATGTTGTTTGTTGCTGCTGTCCCGGATATGTCCTTAATCACTAAGACGCGGCTTGCCATATTGGCGGGGTTGGGGATGGTGATCGTTATGGCGGCGGATTGGTTGCATAGAATATCAGTATCGGTCGGAAGTGCAGAGTAACTCGAAGTAGTGGTGGTGACTCCGCTGAAACCAGGGTTGTAGCCAAGAAAGTCAACACTACCAGAGTTAAGGGATATATAACCACTGGTTCCTGCCAGCAAGTTATTTCCGAGAATCGTGTTATTGGTGAATGGCCCGCCGGACTCACCTATCGCGTAGCTATAATGCACTGGCGCAGCGGTATTGTCGAATTTGTTACCTATGATCGTGTTGTTTGAAGAGCCGATCTGGATTCCGAACTGAACGGTATTCGTTGACGGAGAGCCGAGCTGGTTGTCGGCGAAAATGTGGTTGCCGCCGTTTATGGTGATAGCCTGATTTCTGACCTGGTCGAAACGGTTACCAACAACACGACAAGGACCACTGTTTGATAGACGGATTGCTTCAGTACTATAAGTACCGCCTTTCCCGAAGATATTGCCGCTAACATTCATATAACCGCTGCCGCAACGCAGATGCATCGCTGTTGTGTCTTGCGGTGAAAAGGCAGGTTGTGCAGCGGCTGTCGCAGCTCCCGCCCATTTAAAGCGGTTCTCAATGATATCGTTCGCCTCACAGTTGGTGGCAAAGATATTGGCGTTACCAACGTCAAAGACGCATCTAGATATCTGATTATCATAACCAAAATTATTCCCTGGTCCTGTGTTATCACCGTCTAGTAGGATCGCCCAGTTCGGACAGCCTTGGATAAAGACGTCACGGATATATGAATACCTGACTCCATACCAGTGGATACCATTGCCTTGTCCGGCAGTCGTTCCTGACATATTTGTGCAGTTAATTGAGAGCTGTTCAATTCCGATGTAGTTTCTGACGTAGCCGCTTGTTCCTGCCGTAGAAGGGATTGCAGTTGCAATAACATCGAAGTTGGCACCTGATTTCGGTTCGATAACAGTGTCCCAGCCTGATCCGCGAAGCAGTATAGAGTCGCCCGTTATCGTTATGCTTGAACCTGTCGCATAAGTGCCGGCTGGGAAGAAGACAACACCGCCACCTGCCGCCTGAGCTGCGGCTATGGCATTATTAATTGCTGTCGAGTCGTCGGAGACACCGTTACCAGTGGCTCCGAATCCCATGACGTTAAAAACTGTTGGAATTGCACTTGTCTGCGGGCTCAGTTGTGTCCAGTTTGTGCCAGAAAACGCCGCGCCTGAGTTATGGGAAGTGGCACAGATGAAGAAGCCACCGTTGTAGCTGACTGCATTGTCGACATTGTAATTGGTGTTTGTCTGCCAGGCTCCTCTAAAGTTAACGTTGGCCGATAAGTTTCCGAGTTGAGAAGCAGGGATCTGGCCCGAGCCATCTAAGGTGGCGATTCCATTTGCGGCGCCTGAAGATTGCGTCGTCAAACCGCCGGCCTTGGTAATAGCGCTCGTTTGGAGGGTGCCGTCTGAATTAAGGGAGACCTCAAGAAAGCTGTTAAGGACATTCCCCCAAGTTCCGTTATCACCACCAGGGTTTGGCAGGCGAGTCACTTCTATCTTTCCCTTTCAGACCTTAAGCATTTATATTATACCTCGAGCACGTCGGACTTGGTACGTCGGACTGTATATGGTAAAGGATCAGTCACTAGCTCGTAGATCTGGTTATGATGTATTGTGTGTTCATGACAGGAAGCACTCTTGAAGCTCCGACTCCAGTATCACCATTCGATCTTGACCATTGGTTAGCGCAGCGGGAAGCTAACCATGGACTGACGGTTGTTGAACTCGGGCATGGCAGCAGGCCTTTGGCGGAGGTCCAGCATTTTACTGACGGCCGCGCCTATGTTGGCATAGAAGCAGGCCTTAGCAGTTTCTTCTATGGTGGCGTAGCACGTCAAGTTATCGCAAGACTGCGCGAGAATAGGCCGGATGAGAATATATTCTTTTTTGAGCAGGCAGTCGACCCCCAGACTCGAACTGCTGACGATGCTAGAACTATCCTGCCAAATGGAGCTGCCAGCGAAGTCTTTCTTCGAAACGTTCTGAGCGATAAGGCAGTCTATACATCAGTTGTTGAGGTTGCCAAGATCTTAGGAGAGGCAAGTAGATTGACCGAGCCTGGTGGAAGCCTGGTTATCAGCGAGACCATTACTCCCTACGACCCCGTAGAGGTACGGCGAATGGCCGAGGAAGTGGGTTTAGTCTTCGGCGACTTAATCGGCCCGAAAGACAGTGGGTGGGACAGGCTGCAGGATATCTATCTTGGGGAAACAAGTATGTTAGATCGAGAACACCCCCAGGGCCATAGCTACTACATGATTCTCTCAAAGCCGTATCAAATCACCGACCACTAAAGACTAGCCGCACCTTTCATCTGTTATGATAGGCTCATGAATCTTGGGAAACTTACTTTTACGCCAGCCCTCGAATCTCCTGAACTGCTAGGCAAACCCGTTGCGGAGTATGTAGAACGTGCCCGATTAGGCGACGGCGTATGGGTGAGTCGTATCGATGCAGATCTTGCTGATACAGCGGTCTTTTGTGAACGGTACGATATCGGTCTAGATATATCGGCGAACTGTGTAGTCGTAGAGGCTAAGCGCGCCGATCGGGTCTGGTACGCGGTGTGTCTCATACTGGCAACTGACAAGGCCGATATCAACGGAGTGGTGCGTCGAAAGATTGACGCTAGGAAGATCTCGTTTGCGTCAATGGACACGGCAGTGAAACTGACCGGCATGGAGTATGGGGGAATCACACCGATAGGTCTGCCGGAAGACTGGCCCGTACTGGTCGATGAGCGGATCGTGGAGAAGCCACACGTCGTAGTCGGAAGTGGTATCAGGGGATCGAAGGTACTCGTCTCAACCAAGGTGCTATCGTCTCTACCGAACGTAGAGGTGTTAGCACTGGCAAAGGTAGGATGATCAGCTACCTCACTTCCCTACTCCGCAAATTTGAAACAAATCGTGTCTTTACGGAAGAAGAGGGGTGGATGCTCTTTAAGCTGGCCGCAGTTGGTGAAGGTGTCGGCTGGACTATCTTGATCGCAGGAATCGTTATCAGCAAATATGTAACACCTGGTAATAATATTGCGGTAGATTTTGCTGGGCACATCCATGGCATACTGTTCTTGATCTACGCGGTCGCGGCGGGTCTCTACCCCACGCTTCGTTGGTCACGAAAACGTGCAGTTGTTGCCCTGCTGGCCAGTGTCCCACCGTACGGTTCGATTCTTTTTGAGCAATGGGCGTGGCACGAGAGGCGAATGGCTGACTTTAAGAGATACCGCTACAGCCTAGCGCCACTTATCCTAGAGTGGCTAGGCCCCTGACAGATCTATCTTACGAAGACGTATACCGAGCAACTGCCTGAACGATATGAGCAGGTTATCGAGACGCATCTTCGACGTTCCGGCGATCCTTTCGGTGAACGTTATAGGGAATTCGTGCACCTTAAACTTACCCGAATTGATAAGCCGATATTTCAGTTCAACCTGAAAGTGATAACCTTTCGATGTGATCATGTCTGGCTTGGTTATGTATTGCAGTGCTCGCTTGGACAGTCCGTTGAATCCACCGGTATAGTCTCTCAGTTGCTTGGAGAGAATGATCCTGTTGATCGTATTACCGCTTCGTGAAAGAAAGTGTTTGCCTAGGTGCCAGTTTCGGACGTCACCACCACGGACGTATCGGCTGCCCACGGAAAGGTCATGACCATCCTGCAGGTGGGTGAGATGCTGAGCCACGTACTTGGGGTCATGCGACAGGTCGGCATCCATCTGGATAACACCTTTCAGCTTGGGTTCGTTTTTGAGCAGATGGCGGAAGGCGTTAAGATAAGCCTCCCCTAAATCAGTCTTTTCTGCCTTGGTTATAACGTTGACAGTGAGCTTCGGTTTGCGTCGATTGACAAAGGCTTCAACAACTCGTCGCGTGCCATCAGAAGAACTGTCATCGGCGACCAACACCTTGATGTTGGTCGCAAACTTGCCATATAGCTTGTCCAGCTGAGAGATCAGCTTGGTGACATTCTCCTTCTCGTTGTATGTGGGAATAACAATGACGTACATTAATCGGTGTGCCTCTCGATGATCTCTATCATAGTCTGCTGGTAGACTCTTAGCAATTACATTGGGTTATACTGATGATAGTTATCGAGTAGGCAGGATAAAGGCCATGAACACAATTGTAGACTCATTCGATGATGCATTTGCAGATAAGGACAGAGTACTAGTGGTCTCGGCTCACCCTGACGACAATGAGATTATCTGTGGCGCTCTCGTTGCCCGCCTAATCGCTGCTGGCAAACGAGTCCGACTCGTTGTTACGACGAACGGCAATAAGGGGACTGGTGATAAGAAGGTAGCCAGTGACGAGTTTGGCGGTATCCGCACAAAAGAGCAGATAGCTGCTGCTAAAGAACTAGGCATCCCTGCGACCGAATGTTTCAATCTAAATATCCCGGATGGCGAGCTAGAGACAAGTGTTGAGAATATCAAAAAAGTTGTCTTTCACATCAGGCAATTCAAACCCGACATTGTTATAACTCATAACCCTGATGAAGTAATCAACACGTTCTCGTCAAAAGAGAACGTCCACTGGGTCAATCATCGTGACCATCGACATACGGCCATTATCACCACCGATGCAGTCTACCCGTATTCGCGTGACAGAGCTTTCTTCCCAGACCAGCTCAATGACGGGCTGGAACCGCATACCGTTTATGAACTAATGTTTTCAGATTCTTATGAACACCCACTTAATCGCTTCTTTGACGTGACTGACTATGTCGATAAGAAACGTCGTGCTCTCCGAGCCTGCCCGAGTGTTGTCGAGGCCGAACATGTCGAAGAGTATATCGATGAGATCAAGTTAGGCGATAGATACTACGAACAACTGCGTTATCTTAGAGGGCTCTACTAGGGCTTAGTCGAGTTCTCTGATACTTGGCAGTTCGGTCAGCCTTGTAAACATTAGCTTCCGCAGACCAAAGTTCCAGATCATAACGACAGCGATAGCAAATACCTCCCCGACCA
Source organism: Candidatus Saccharimonadales bacterium (assembly GCA_035945435.1). Lineage (NCBI taxonomy): Bacteria > Candidatus Saccharimonadota > Candidatus Saccharimonadia > Saccharimonadales (SeqCode) > Saccharimonadales bacterium (SeqCode). Next base: position 63,991 of record DASZAF010000016.1, read on the forward strand.
GATACTCGAGTCCAATCTTTGAGACACAGAACCAAAGAACCAATTCGTTGAGGCCAAGTCCGCCTACACCAACCAGCGTAAAAAGGGTAAATTCAAGTCTGAATCGATTACTTCTTTGGAAGATCCATAAAATACTCAGTATGTAGTTAATTATTGTTGCAATTAAAAATGCCAGACCTTCGGAGACCAAATATTGGATGTGCATAAGAGAGGTGAGGACGAACAGGGCAGCGAGGTTGACAGCTGCAGAAAAGCCTCCGACAAATAGGTAACGAAAGAACTGTATGCGCCCAGACCTCGTTTTCGCCACAAAAACTTTATGCGTGAGATCTCGAAAATCTGCTGCGCCGAATAAGATATAAATCGGCTTCATCTTATGAGATCCACTTTAGGAGCTTTATTATGCCCATTTTGGCAGCCTGCTTATGAGCCGAGACGTCGGTACGATGCTTTATATCGCTAAGGTGTTCATGGTAGTAGCGGTATGCCTTGTAGAGCATTTCTTGATTCGTAAGCGTAGGCTTCCATTCTAGGTCTTGCTTGATTTTGTCTGTGTCAAAGACAAAGCTCTCGGCGATCATATTATACTGATAGGGACCGAGTGGCGATATCTTTAACGCATAGGCTATCTTCATGAGTGGGATGACAATACTGCGCGGTAGATTGGCTACACGGGCATTTGTCCCAGCCTTTTTAATGACATAGTTATAGGCTTCAACGAATGTTGGGACATCATCGGAGCCAATATTAAAGACTTCCGATTTATTATACCTGAGTCCTTTGAGGAGAGCCTCGACCAAGTCGTCAGCGTAGATGAACTGATAGCGGTTCTTACCTCCACCGACAACCCAGACCTTACGTCCTTCATCGATAAATTCGAAGAGAATAGCTAATAAACCTAATCTACCAGCGTCAACGATAGTCGGACAGCGGACGATGATAGCCTTAAAGCTGTCTCTGTACTTCTTCTCAAGCAGAATCTTCTCGCCCTCCCATTTAGATAGCCCGTAGATCTCTACTGGTTTAGGCTGGTCGTCCTCGCGCACAGGACGATTAAAGCTTTCGCCCCATAGACAGTTTGAGGATGTAAAGAGAATTTTGGGAATGTGATACTTTCTCGCGAGTCCGGCGATGTTTCGTGTACCATCGACATTGCTAGTCCATAAGAATTTTTTGTCTTTGACGGCATGGGCCAAAATCGCGGCAATGTGAAAGATGGCAGCAAACTGGTATTCTCTGCCGAGACTATTTAGGAGTCTTCTATCGCGGATGTCTCCTTGAATAGAAACAAGGTTTGGATCGGTTATATCGTCCTTTTCAAGATCGATGGACACTACCTTGTAACCATCCTTTAGTAGTCTTTTCTTCAAAATACTACCAAAAAAACCGCTTCCGCCTGTGAGCAAGACTGTCTTCTGCTTTGTCATGATAACCTACTTATTCTGTCATATAATACTGTACTTCACCATGTTGCATCCCTAATTCAGAAGTGCCTGCTATACTACGTGGGACTACTATGATAGCAAGACTAAAGCCGCTTGTAAGTACTCGTTTCTGGAAGCTGGTCGTAATTGCTACTGTCTTTGCCCTGCCGTTGCTTGCTCTCAATATAGGTATCATGAGTGCTAAACGAGCCTGGGTAAGTGATGACATCGATCAGCAACTACTGATTTCTGACGTGCACCATGGTCAGCCTCTTGATGCCTCGTTTGGTCAGGATACCTTCATCTTAAAGTATCCCCTTTATGCGCTAGTTGGTAGGGTAATGCCACACGATCCCGAAGCGCTAGTTGTAACTGCGTCTGTCTTGATGGTGGCTATGCTGGCTCTGTTCAACGTATTCCAGTTTCTCGTCCATTCATCTCGGCGTCTAGGCATACTACTATCTCTCTATGTGGCCTCGATTGGGGGTTACGCTCTAGCTTTCTTAATAATGCCGAACATACGCAACGTTGAACTTCCGGCCGGTCTACTGACGGCTCTCACCACTTCTCTGTACTATTCGGGAAAATGGAGAAAGACCTGGCCCAGAACGGCCATCCTTATCCTTGTAAGTGCGGTTCAAATGGTTAGTGATGCATATGTCTTCTACTTCTTCTTGCTCCCAATGTCCGTTGGTATAGTTATTCTGCTTGCGGACAAGAAACAAGCGGTAAAGGATCAGCTTGTATACCTAGCTGGAGTTTATGTGTCGTGGAAAGTTGGCGTCAAAGTATTGGCGTGGCTTGGTCTTCGCGAGCTTGGACAACCGATAAATCCCCCACTCCATACCTTAATCTCTAG